>NZ_CP139711.1 GCF_034377145.1 Sulfitobacter sp. OXR-159 | reverse complement strand
CCTCCTTAGCAAATTTGCGCTAACGAACAATCATCCAGTTGTTATTCGTTGTGCGCTTAAAGTCCGAAATCGGCCATTGACTTACAACACACTTAATTTTAGTCATTAGTTGAATTTTTGTTACCTGAAGGCTGCATATGGATCCGTGGCTCCCACCACTTAATGGGTTGCGAACCTTCGTTAAGGTGGGACGCGTAGGTAGCTTTGCTAAAGCTGCTAATGAACTGAGTGTGACGCCAGCGGCTGTCAGTCGCTCCATACAATCTTTGGAAGCCTATTTGGGCTGCATGCTATTCCACCGAATGCACCGGAAAATTTCGCTGACCCGCGAAGGGCAGATCTATTTCGACAATGTTGCAGATATCTTTGACCGAATAAAATTAGCTACGCTGGACCTAAAGCAGCAACGCACTGATCGCCCGCTTATTATAAGCGCTTATCCTAGCTTTATTGTCAGCTGGCTTGTCCCGCGTTGGTCACACTACGTACAATCGCATCCTGACGCTCAGCTTCGGATTGTTACAACACTCAGCCATGACGTCCCATTTGAACAAAGAGGCATTGATCTGGCGATCCTTTCGGGCTGCGCAAGTGATCCTCGCTATATTTCGACACGGCTGCTGGAGACGACCCTGGTTCCAGTGTGCCGTCCAGACTACCTTCCTCCTGAGACATTGTTCGGTGACACTGAAGACTGGCAAGACGCATTACTGCATTGCGACACCAGACCCAACGATTGGGATCGATGGTCGAAGGCAAATGGTGTGCCATTAGACACGTCGCGTGGCCAATGGTTTGAAAATGCATCAATGATGTATGAAGCCGCGATGAGCGGGCTGGGTATCGCAATTGGAATTGAAGAGCTGTTAAGCCGCGAATTCGCATCAAACCGACTTGCAGTCGCGTTTCGCGACAACGCTGAGATCGTCTGCCCATTTTATGTCATCCGCCCCAAAAAGACGGAAGATCATCCGTTTTTTCCGACCTTCTTGGATTGGTTACAAGACGAGGTAAGAAAAAGCTCTAAAACATTGTGATCTGCGGCAAATTTATCCGTAAATATAGGTAATCCGCATCCAGCCACTAATTTTGGAAAACCTATACTTCCACTGCTTAACAGAAAAAATTCGTTCCTGGATCTTTTGTGCGGAATTCAGTCCGGGACAAATTTCAAATGTTTTTCGAAGTGGTAATTCCTACGGGAAAAGCGGCACGTTCGAGTCCTTTGGCAAATCGCCTCCAGCGGAGTTGATAAAGCTCTGCGGATTTTGTTAACTCAGCCACGCCTGCAGCGTCGATACTACGCACTGCACGGGCTGGACTTCCGACCACTAGTGTATTGTCGGGAATTTCCTTGCCCTCGGTGACCAGCGCACCCGCGCCAATCAAACAGTTTTTGCCTATCTTGGCTCCATTTAGAATAGTGGCACCCATACCGATCAAAGTGTTATCACCGATGCAACAGCCGTGGATCATCGCACGATGGCCAATTGTGCAGTTTGCCCCGATGTGTATGGGAAACCCAGGGTCAACATGCAGCACGCTGTTATCTTGAATATTTGACCCTACTCCTAAATATATTGTATCGTCATCAGCTCGAAGCACCGCCCCAAACCAAACGCTAGTGCTCTGAGTCTGACACTTCCTACCTGTTTCCGCGAGTTTCATCGAGCTTGTCCAGCGCGCGACGTTCCCGGGTGAGGATATCCTCTGCGGTTTTGGTCCATTTGAAGGGCCTTGGCTTCTCGTTGTGGTGGGCCAGATAGTCGTAGATCGCGGCCTCAAGATCATCGACGCTGGAATAGCTGCCGCGCCGGATGCGCCTTGATGTGATCTCGGCAAAGAAGCGCTCCACCAGGTTCAGCCATGACGCGCTGGTGGGCGTGAAGTGCAGCTTGAAGCGCGGATGCTTTTCGAGCCAGGCCTTTACCTCAGGCGTCTTGTGGGTGGCGTAGTTGTCGAGCACCAGATGCACATCGCGCCGCGTGGGCACAGCCTTGTCGATCTGTCGGAGGAATTTCAGGAACTCCTGCGCACGATGGCGTGGCATGCAATCGCCAATGACGGTGCCTGATTTCACATCCAGCGCAGCAAACAGCGTGGTCGTGCCATGGCGTTTGTAATCGTGCGTTACGGTCGCGGCACGGCCCTTCTTGAGCGGCAGTCCGGGCTGGGTGCGATCCAGCGCCTGGATCTGGGATTTCTCATCGACGCAGAGCACCACGGCACGGTCTGGCGGGTCGAGGTAGAGCCCGACGATATCGGTGACCTTCTCCTCGAACTTTGGGTCGTTCGAGACCTTGAACCCCTTCGTGAGATGCGGCTTCAAGCCAGCTTCTGCCCAGATGCGGCCGACGCTCGACGGCGAGATGCCCATGGCTTCGGCCATTAGCGCGCGGCTCCAGTGCGTTGCATTGGGCGGGGTTTCCTGCACCGTCTTGGCGATCACCTTCAGCCTTGTTTCCACGGGCAAAGGCGGCACCCGCGAGGGTCGCGTCTTGTCACGCTTGAGACCGGCCACGCCCTCATCGAGATACCGCTGCTGCCAGCGCCAGACCGTGGGTTTCGACGTGCCCGCGCGTCGCATAATCTCGAACGTGCCATGACCGTCCGCTGTGGCCAGGACGATCTCGGCCCGCCAGACAAGCTTGCGCGCAGTGTTGCGGTTGCTGATCAGGGCTTGAAGCTCAGTACGGTCGGCGGGGCCAAGGTAAAGGCAGATGTCATGGCGTCTCATGCCTCAAATATGGCACATCACGTTGCCGATGGGAATCTCCTGTCAGGTGGAGAACACTAGCGTCAACATCAATCTGCACGTCCCCGATCAAAACCGCAGTCGGCGCAACAAAAGCTTCTCCTTCAGTGGGTCCACGAGGTTCGATGTCTTCCAAAGCGAAGAGATGTGCGGTCACGGGTATTGCTCCTTAGTTGAATTGGATCACAAGACTTTGGGCTGCTTATTCAAAGACTGCCAGCTGCTTATTGAGTAACTCCAGCTTGGCTTTTGGCCGCTTTAAAATTGTTAATTCCAAGATGTCAATCGTTTTACAGTTAGTTATGTGGTCACCTGCCCTTTGTCCGACCCTCGTCTCAGCCGCATCAATCTGAATTGAGGGTGACCTGCTTTTGACCTGATGCTGTGGACGGCCTCTGCAGTTTAAAAGGTCTCTGGCGACAATACGTGCCGGTTGAGTGCATCCACATGTTGGCTTAGCCGTAACCTACTGTCCTTCCCCCCTAGAACTGGGCCACTACGATGGCCGAGAGAGTGAGACTTGGAATGGCTCGGAAACGGTATTCGGACAAAGACATCCTGAAGCATCTGCGCGAGATCGAGCTGAAGCTGGCGGAAGGCGGTGATGTACAGTCGGCATGCCGCGCCGTCGGCGTAAGCGACGCGACGTACTACAATTGGCGCCGACGGTTCGGCGGGATGGCGCGTTCACAGCTGTCGGAGCTGCGCAGCTTTGAGAAGGAGAACGCCCGGCTGAAGAAGATCATAGCAGAGCTCAAGCTGGACAAGCTGATCCTGAGGGAAAGCCTGAACCACCTAAAGCCGAGGGCCTGACAACGGAGCACTTGCGAAGTGACAACGTCCTATGTCGGGAAAATCTGGCTGCTTAGGTCAGCAGGTCTTGGGGCATTTGGTACTCCAGATGCCCTGTTAAGGTTGCCCAGACGGGCTCTGCCGTCAAGAAATGATCTCTTCCATAGCAAACACAGGGTACGCGCGATGGCGGCCCTCACCGTCCTCAATACGAGATCCCAAATCCCAAGCAGAAGGCCCGAACATTATCTACGAGGTCAGCGCACTGCCTCCACGGCTCATGTCAGAGAGAGGTCCTTCCGCCTGGGCTCACCCCCTCGAAGAAGGGGCGATAGGGTTCGCCGTGTTTGACCACGGCGTGTACGGTGCGCGCCATCTTGGCCGCGATGGCGGTGTAAGCCTTGCGGCGTAGATGGGCGTTGTGCCGGGCCCTCGAGATGTAGCGTTCGAACTTGTCGCGGAAGCTATTGGTCCGCTTCAGCACAGCGGTCTGGCCGGCCATCCAGAGGGTGCGACGCAACCGGGCATTGCCGTACTTCGAGATCCTGCTCTGGCCGCGGAACATGCCGGACTGGACCGTGGCGAGGTCCATGCCGCAGAACTTCAGGAACTGGCGATGATGCCGAAACCGACGCAGGTCACCGGCCTCGGCCAGGATGGTCATGGCGTTGATCGGGCCGATCCCGGGAATGGTCGTCAGCAACTGATAGTCGGGCAGATCCGACAGCAACTCGATGGCCCGTGCCTCAATCACATCGCGCTGTCGGATTAGGCTTCTCCTTTCGGCCAGCACCAAGCGGAACATGCGGACAGCGTCAGAATCCGGCTGGACTGGCAACCCCACTGAGTCAACCGCAGTCGCATAAATATCTGAAAGTAAGCGTTCTTTGGACACTTTGCGTCCAACCACTTGCCAGGCATCGGCAATGAATGCCTCCCGGTGTCAACGGCGGAGTAAAAACCTGCCACGCGGCGGCGTAAAACCAGGCCAGTGGGGGGGTGCCAAGCGCCATGGCACGCGTGCTCTCCAGATAGCTGGCGCGTGCCATGGCGCATTGGCCCGCAGGGCCAATTCTGTGACGGATGATCAGGTGCCGGCTTCTTTCCGGGCGCGGCTTTGGGCAAGCCTGTAACTCTCACCGTTCATTTCGAGAATGCTGACGTGATGGGTCAGGCGGTCGAGGAGAGCGCCGGTCAGCCGTTCGGTGCCGAAGGTTTCGGTCCATTCGTCGAACGGCAGGTTGCTGGTGATCAGCGTGGCGCCGCGCTCATAGCGCTGCGAGATCAGCTCGAACAAGAGCTCCGCACCGGTCTTGGAGAGCGGCACGAAGCCCAGCTCGTCAATGATGAGCAGCTTGACGCTGGCCAACTGCTTTTGCAGCCGCAGCAGGCGACGTTCGTCGCGGGCCTCCATCAGTTCACTGACCAGCGTGGCGGCGGTGATGAAGCGGACGGGCAACCCCTTCTGGCACGCCGCCAGCCCGAGGCCGAGAGCAACATGGGTCTTGCCCGTGCCGCTCGGGCCAAGGGCGATGACGTTCTCCCGCCGCTCGATCCAGTCGCAGCGGGCAAGTTCCAGCACCTGCATCTTGTTCAGCTTGGGGATCGCCTTGAAGTCGAAGCTGTCGAGGCTCTTGGTGGCCGGGAACTTCGCCGCCTTGATGCGCCGCTCGATCATCCGCCGCTCCCGGTCGATCAGTTCCAACTCGACCAAGCGGGCCAGGAACTGGACGTGGTCCTGACCTTCGGCGGCGCATTGTCGGGCGAGCTTGTCGTATTCCCGCAGGAAGGTCGGCAGCTTCAGCGTCTTCAGATGATCCGCGAGCAGGATCTTCGGGGCGTCACTCATTCCGCCGCCTCCGACGTCAGGGCCATGTAGCTGGCGACCGAGGTCGTCTCGACATGCGCGCGTGGCAGGTAGGGGTAGACGTCGAGGTCGAGCTTCGGCGGCCGCTTCTCGACGTGACAGAGCACGAGGTGCTTGACCGCATCAAAGCCGACCGCCCCCAATTGCAGGGCCCTCTTCACCGCGGCGTGGAGGTCATCGATGCCGAAGGTCTCGAGCAGGCGCAGAACCTGAACATACTCGCGGCGCCCGGCCTTTATCATCCGCGCTTCCATCAGGCGGCGCAGGGTCGCGAACTCAGACGGCAGGTCCCATTCAACCAGGGGCGCCGCCTGGTCCAGAGCGTTGATCTTTTGCTCGATGAGCGGAAGGTAATGCACCGGATCAAAGACCATGTCCTCACGGTCGTGGCAGCGGGGATGGCGTGCGATCACCTCGCCACCGCAGCCGATCACGACCACGTCGACATAGCCCCTGATCCAGACGTCACGGTGGCCGTAGGCGACCGGCACCGAGTAATCATTGGTCTTGTAGCGCACCAGCGCCTGGGAGCTGACCCGTCCGGTCGCCTGATCACAGGCATCGAACGGCGCAGCGGGGAGTTCGGACATCGCCGCCAGATCCCGCGCGAGCCGGTCTCCGATGGTCTCGGATTGCCCCCGCAGGACATCCGACTGGCGTTTGCGGCACTGCTCCTCCAGATCGGAGTTGAACGCGTCCCAAGAAGCAAACCGCGGGATCGGCACCATGAAGTTGCGCCGGGAATAGCCGACCAGGCCCTCCGCGTTGCCCTTGTCGTTGCCTTTGCCGGGACGGCCGTATCGATCACGGAACAGGTAATGTGACAGGAACCCGCTGAAGAGCGTCGCCCGCTTGCGCGTTCCGTCCGGCAGGATCTTCGCAACCAAGCAGCGGTCGTTGTCGTACAGGATCGAGATCGGCACCTTGCCGAAGAAGGCAAAGGCGTGGATATGGCCATCGACCCAAGCCTCGGCGGTGGCCGCCGGATAGGCTCGCACGAAGCAGCCTTCGCTGTGCGGCAGATCCATGACGAAGAAGTGTGCCTTCTGCTCAACACCGTCGACGACAACCACCGCCTCGCCGAAGTCGGCCTGGGCGTGCCCGGGCGGATGCGCCAGCGGCACGAACATCTCGCGGCCGCGCCGTTCGCGCTGACGCATGTAATCCTTCACGATCGTGTAGCCGCCGGTGAACCCGTGCTCTTCGCGGAGCCGCTCGAACACACGCTTCGCCGTGTGGCGCTGCTTGCGATGGATCTCCCGATCGCTGTCCAGCCAACCGTCTATGATGCCGGTGAAGGCATCCAGCTTTGGTCGCTTGACCGGTGCCGTTCGTCGATATCCAGGCGGAACCGAGAACGCCATCATCTTAGCTACGCTGTCGCGAGAAATGTTGAAATGCCGCGCCGCTTCTCGCTGGCTCATGCCCTCAGCACAAGCCAGCCAAACTTTCCGATACAAATCCACGGTGAAAAACCTCCCGCCCTCCCTGTCGCCAGAAAGGGTAAAGGTGGCCGACTTTTACGCCGCCCGCAGCAGGCTCATCCCGCCGCTACCGTGGCCGACTTTCGCACCGCCGTTCTCACCCGGCTCATCGCCGTGATCATTTGTGGTGATGGATACTCCTCGAGGAACGCCAGAAACCAGTCGGTTCTGGAGTTCCGATGAAATCGTTCGGCCTCCGGGAAGTAGAGCGGCAGATAATGCGTCAGGATGCGATGCCAAAGCTCGGTCTTCGAACGCGAGACGATCTCGTGGGTCTTCGACAGTTCCTGAATGTCGGCGGTCCCGGTCACCAGCGGATCGTGAAAGAACTGAACGGCGCCGATCTCCAGTGTGCCGAAGCGCAGTTGACCCGCATACCGGGCAAGGGCGACCTGGCGAAAGCCTTCCGTTATGCGCTCAGCCGCTGGCCCTCCATCATCCTGTTCCTGGAAGATGGCCACGTCGCTATCGACAACAACGCCCCTGAACGGGCAATGCGCCCCATCGGTATCGGTCGGAAAAACTCTCATGACCGTTGTCAAGATTTTAGGCGCATTTTACCGATCGCCGGTACGACGTTTGTGGACTTCTGGCTGATGGGCTGGTGCAGAGCGCTGAGTTCAACGCGACGGTTGCTCAAACTCTCATTCGGGGATCCTGTTCGGCCCCATATTGATGGTACGGCGTAAAGGGCTGCCTTAATCTAGCTGCGGAGATCCGGTTTGCCGGCTCCAAATTCTTGCCCAAGGATTCCCTTAACCGGTCTCAACGTTCTGCATACAGACCACCAGATTTGTTCGGCCCGGGATTGCTCTATCGTACGGCCATTTCGCCTTCTGCATTGCGAGCAATCGCCCAGATAAATCCAACCAGTTCACGCGCGACAGCTGTCACAGCCACCTGACTGCGTTTGTGGCGTATCTGCGTGAGACGTTGATATCGGCCATACAATCGCAACTGCGCTTTCCAGGCGATATCCTTCGCCGCCTGAGACAGGTCTTTTTGTCGAACCAGCGACCATTGACCCACCTTTGGCTTCAGCCGGTAGAGCCAGGCAGCCTCGAACAAGAGCGCGCGAACGTCCGAGGATCCTGCCTTAGTGATCCCGCGCGGGCGTATGCTGGACCCACTTGAGAATTCCCCCGGCACCAGGCCAAAGTAGCTCATCAGACGACGTGGGTTTTCAAACCGAGCAAAATCGCCGACTTCGGCGACAACCGCTGCGGCTATCACTATGTCAAGACCGCGAAGGGCTGTGAGTTCTCGCACGATCGGGGCCAAAACCCAGTCTGACATCAGGTTTTCAATCTGTCCGTCAATCTGGGCCCGTCGATCAACAGCTTGCTCTTCTTCATTGAGATAGCTCTGCAAAGCGAATTGCGTTGCAACATGACCGAATTGAAGATCCGCCAGCCAGACCCGATGTCGATGTCCCCATTTCTTCCGTTCATAGCGCCGGCCGTGCTTCAGCAAGAAGCAGCTGATGCGCTGGCGTGCCTTACGAACTTGATGAGAGGATATGCGCCGCGCCTTGACCAGGTCCTGCATCGCCTCGTGGGTCGCATCCGGTGTCCAGATATAGGTGAGTTCACCGGCCCGGTGCAATCGGGCCAGATTCAGCGCGTCGATCGTATCGTTCTTCATGCGCCGCTTTCCCGGCTGAACAGGGGTTCTGGAGGGTGCAACGACGTCGCAGACATGTCCGAGTCCGATAAGATGGCGGTGCAGGCCATAGCCGCACGGACCTGCTTCATAGGCAAAAGATATCGCTTCAAACCTGACCGCCAATTTCTTGACCATTCGATTGATGGCGGTCGTCTCGTTCGGGATTGAACCCAAAGAGCAAACCTCGCCGGATCGTTCGCCTTCAGCAAAAGCCACAGCGATTGTATCCTTGTGTACATCGAGACCCACATAGGCATCAAAATTATCCATAACAGTTCTCCTTTCCTCGCCGCACGATTATGCACTGCAGTCACGGAAAACGGTCATCTCATCTGGCTCTTCGCCGGCGCCGACACCGGCGGTGAAACCCTGGCCCGCGCCATGACGCTGATCGAAACCGCCAAGATGAACGGACTCTACCCGCAGGCCTATCTGGCGGACGTGCTCGACCGCATCCACGATCACAAGATCAATAGGCTCGACGAACTGCTGCCGTGGAACTGGAAGGCTGCAGTCCACCCCCGCAGCGAGGTCGCCTGATGGCAGCCACGACATATGTCTGCTCGGTCGGCCATGTTGCCACCCTGCTGGGCGAGGATATGGAGCTTCTGGAGGCCATCGTCAGCAACGACGACAATCTCTCCTATGTCAACATCGACAGCGTCCACATCGGCCGCGAAGACTACATCACGGCCCTCACGGATGACGTAATCGACGAAATCCGCGACATGCTCCTGTCTGCGAGAGTCTCGGTCGAGGCATGGCACAGCTTCCTCGAGGACTTTGTCGGCGAGCCCGACATCATCGCCCGCGTCAAGGACCAACCGCTGCGGTAGAAACCGGGTGTCGCGTTGCCCTTTAATCTGAGACGCGACGCGTTTGGCGACAATTTTTGCCCTTAATTGTGAGATACGGCTGTCATGGGGCCCCTGTTTCTCGCGCACCTTTGCGCGATGTGATCAACCGCGGCAAGCAATCGAGGCTCCTTCTCGAAGGCGCGCAAGAGAGCAACCCTTGCATAGTCGTCGATGCTTTTGCTGACGATGGCTGCCTTAGCCAAGGGATGAGATCGAGCGGCGGCGATTGCGGCGAGGCAGAACAGCCTAACTTCCGATCTGGGGTTCTGGACAGCGAACGACGGATCCCCGCGGAAGGTTTTGAGTGACATGGCAAAGGTGACTGCGCGCATTGCGCGCCGAAGTTGCTTGGAGCTGCGTAATCGCGCGGCGTATTCAAGCCGCGCGGCGCCGTTGCGCGCACGATTTATCAGCTTTTCGGGCATCTGTTCGCCACTGGGCTTGCCGAGCGTCGGCACAAGTCTCGTCCCGCAAACCTGACAGTCGAATGCCCAGGCTCGCCTCCAATGCTTAAGCGAAAGGCCCTCTCTGGAGCATTGCAGGCAATGCTGGAATGGCATCTGGGCCGTCAGCGAGGCTTCTCGTGTCGTCATTGCTGGAAAGGTCAAAGATCGCACAACATCTGGGTCAACCCGTGCGGCGTTGGCAATCTTCGCCGCCGCAGCCGCGTCGACGTTGAAGTTCAAGGCGATGCCATGCGCGGTATCGATTCTGAGATGAGCCAGTAGTTCCGCATCATCACAGTAGTTGGCCGCCGCCAGCCGAGACAACCAACCTGACAACAACTCGTCTGGCAGCGGCGCGACAGTCTTGGGCAGCGGGTGCGGCTTCACACCCGGGACTTCTCGAGCCGCCGATGGGGGTTCGCATGGCGCGACCAAACCGGCGTCCATTTTGCGATTGCGTCATCGGTGATGCATTCATCACCTGTTACAATGGCGTCGATGGAAAGATCCTTGATCAGGGCGAAAATGCGCGAGGTCACCCCACCGGTCAGTGCAAGTATCTGCTTGAGTGACTTGACCTTCAGGTTGGACTTCTTTTCCAGTGGCATGGCAGCAATAAGGGTCTGGATCATGTCCGAGAACTCGGCATCGTCGCGCCAGTTTGGCAGATGATGTTCGTCCAGCCGTCGGGCAAGCTGGATATCACCACGGATGGCATCGACGGCCTCGCTGACCCCAAGGCAGACCAGTGACACCTCGAGTTCATTGCTGAGATACCGCAGGACATTGAGAAATCGGCGCTGTTCGCGGTGGGTCCCGGCCAAGAGATTGTGGACCTCGTCGATCATGATCATCCGCAGGCCAAGGTCGCGTAAGAGCGCGATGACACGGACTTCGAGGGAAGCCACATTTTGAGCGCGGGCGCTAAGAGCCGTCGCCGGGGCGCCGACGGCGGCCAGGATGTGCAGGTAAAACCGCCGTTCATCAGGTGCGGGCGGCGCTTGCAACAGCAGAAGCGGTGTGCGGGTGATGCCCGACGCCGGATCGTATTCTGGTGCGTACTTGCGCGACAGGTTTCGGGCAATCATCGTCTTTCCGATCCCGGAGGCGCCATGCACAAGAAGCCCAGGCATACGGGTTTGTCGTGGCGCTTCGATCATGCCCTGCAAGCGGTCCAACACCTGTTCCGCCCGAGGAAAGCCGATCCAGATATCCGATTGAATGAGGGCGATCCGGCCGTCTTCTTCAGTTGTCCCTGCCCTCAATTCACCATCTCTCCACCTTGAACAATGGGCGCGATGTATCACCCGTATCGATCGGGCGCAGCCCTTCGGTTGTCGAGACGGCCGAGTTCGTGCCCTTCAATGTCCCTTTTCTTTCACGGGTTCTGCGTTCGGCCTTCGTCAGGCCCCGGCTTTCAGCTTCGATCTGGCGTTGCTGTCGGATCAGCTCAGCCAGCACCAGCTCATTAGACCCGGACTTGCCAAGGGCACGGGCCTTCCTCATCGCTTCGCGATATTCCCAGAGCGAGACGGGCGGAATTTCCAGGTTTCTGTACCGCGCCTCAACATACCGGCCATCGTCCAGTTCGACCCAGATCATTGAGATATCGCGAGGATCGTAGCGAACGACCACCTTTCCATCCCCGCGCCCAATGTGGCCTGCAAGGGCATCGGACCAGTACCTTATCTGGAACAGATGGATGCCGTCACGCCTGATCTTGCGCAGTTCACTCGGCAGGAAGCTCACCTGAAAGGCTTCCATCTCGAAGGGGATGTCGCCTGTCATTTGCTCTGAGAGCGCCTCCCATTTGGCAACGGGCGTGCAGCCAAGACTTGAATGAATGCTGTTGTTGTAACGGCAGATTTCCAGAGCAAACCAGCGATCGAATTCGCTCAACGTCATCGTGGCCTTGCTTTCGGCGTCATAGTCGCCCTTTGCCGCGATCGAGGATTGCGTTGTTCCCGGCAACAGGTGAACGGCCCCCATCATGGTGCCGATCAACCGTTCGATGTGACCACCGAAGTGAGGACTTGCTGGCGGTCGATAGACCAGATCGATCCCCCAATCCGCACAGGCCGACCGAAAGGCGCGCGACCGGAAATCGCGACCGTTATCGACGTGGATGCTGTGCGGTTTGCCCTGTGCCGGCCAAGGAACATCGCACGCCAATTCCGCAAGAAGTTCCTCCTTGAGGGCCACCGCCTGTGTCAGGCAAAGCGCCACTGACAGACGCGAAGGTGCCTCGAGAGAGGTGTAATATCCGGTCACCATCCGCGTTGCGACGTCGATCGCCAGCGTGACCCAAGGCCGCCCAATTGGTTTGCGTTCCAAGCCGTCGACAAGAATGATGTCCGCCGGTGTATGATCAATTTGGACGATCTCCAGTGGCATACTGGCCTTGTTCTCACCTGTGACCGGCGCAAATTTCTGGCGGGCCGCCTTTGCGCCCTCTCGTGCCTTCGCAACTTCGCGGGCATCCATCGCATCCAGACGACGCTGAACCGTTCGCCGTGTCGGCGGTTGCAAGCCCTCCTGCCAGCAAGCGCTGCGGATTTCTGTCACGACGCGCGACAAGCTCGAACGCTCCCGGCGCAAGAAATAGCGGCGAAGGTGCTCCTCGATTACCGCTTCGACTTTGCTGGATATTAACATCGTCCCGGTCGGGCGGCCCCGTTTCCGCGGAGCCAGAGCGCTGGTGCGCCCACCCTCTTCCGCCAACCGTTTTATCCAACGCCAGACCGTCGCCCTGCTGACACCAAGCTCCCAAACGGCGTCATTGATGCCACGTTCCAGGCTGCCAGTCCCATTGAGATATGCCTGAACAAGAGGGCGCAGCACCGCGGCCCTGCGCGCCTCTTCAGCACCAACGGCAACGGAGTCTTCGCCATCATCATTCATCGATATTTGCCGCAAATGTCTGTGAACCCTGTCTCAGGTTTAAGGGCAAAAATATCAGAATTAAAGGCAAAATCTCATATTTAAGGGCAAAGCTAAGCCGTTGATTTCGTTGGATTTCCCATCTCACAATTAAGGGCTACGCGACATCCGGAGATCACTGGCGCGCGACCAGCACATCGAAGAAATCTTCAGCCAGCAGCTCATCATGCCTTTCGGGCATCGAATTTGCCTCTGTTGAGCGCGGCTCAACGATCCGCCACATTCGGTATCGTCCCTGCCCCGTGACTTCCCGGATGAGGCCCTGCTCGTCCATCCAGTCGATGTTGCGCTGAACCGTTGCCCGATGCGTACCTGTCAGTTTCTCGGCCATCTGTACTGAGACCAGCGGCCAGCTTGCGAAGAGGTTCCGCAGCATCGGCGGCGTCTTGCCCGAGAGGGGAGCCATCGCGCGCTCTGCGGCAGCCGCCCAAGCCTCGATCTCCTCGAGCCTGCGCAGGGCTGCGAATGTCGCGCTCTCCATCGCGTTCAGCCAGCGCGCCAACCGGGCGGGCGGGTCCCCGATCGCGCGAAAGCCCCCTCCCCCGCCCATGGCGATCGGTGCGAAGATCGCGCCGGGCATGCTCCCTGACGGTGCGAGTTCGGTGATCGCAACACGCGACGCCGTCACCGCGGCCTCGAGCGGATCGTCGATCGGCGAGAGCTCCGCGACATGCCAGAGATGAAAGCCCATGCAGGCCCGCGTCACGGGGTGGAGGTTTTCGGCCTGATTCATCATCGCAAGCCATCCGGCAGCCCGGTCCTCGAAGGCTTCACGCTCTGCCATCTCGACCACGCGCGAGGGAGCATTGGTATCTTCGAACCGCTCCCCATGCCCCGGGCGGTCGCGCCGATCAAGGAAGGTCTCGAGATCGCCGACACCCGACCGACGCATCAGCGGCGCGGGTCCACCGGTCAGCCGACGCACGGTCCAGCCGATCCGGTACAAGGCCTGCGCATCATCCGTTGCGGTCGAAACCCGCAGCGCCATGTAAAGGGAAAGCCGGTCGAGGCCGATCCGGTCTTGCGTGATCCAGCTGAGATCCGATGCCTCGATCAGGGCGAGCCGCTGCCGCCAGCCTGCCGGGCCCCGACGCAGGCGTTCATCGAGGATACCCAACCGGGCCGAGACGCGAGCAAGCTGCGCCGCCTGCCCGGCCTCGGCCGCGCGCCAGGCATCAACGACATCGGATTCCTTCGCCTCAGGCGTAGGTCCGGGAGGCAGGTAATCCGGTTCGTCCTCGATCGGCCCGGGCAGGAACCAGAGGTCGGCGTCATCCTTGCCCTCGGACGCCTCCAAGTCTTCGAGAGGCATCTCGTCATAGTCCATGTTTGTCGGGAGAAATCGGCTCATGCGCGCATTATAAGGCTTTTTTGCGCGCTTGACGATGGAGTTTGAAGGGCTGCGTTTTTCTCTACTATAGAGGCGCCCGAGGCCCCTGTCTCCTCAAGAACGCTGGAGCGCCTCTCGCGGGCTTCAGCCTATAGATACAAGGCTTCCCGAACTCAGCGCGACGTGGGAAACGCCCCTTGCGCGCGTTTACAAACGGTCGTTTAGTAATAGTATACGAAACTGCAAAAAGACTGTTTTGATGCCCCTGATCGGTTATGCCCGCGTCTCGACCGAAGATCAGACCCCCCTGCCCCAGACGCAGGCCCTGAAATCTGCGGGTTGCGCCGAGATCCATGAAGAACAGGCCTCAGGCGGCAATCGCGCGCGGCCGGTGCTGGCGCGGGTGTTGGAGCGCATCGGCAAGGGCGACACGCTGGTGGTCGTGCGGATTGACCGCCTCGCGCGATCCCTGTCGCATCTGCTGGAGGTGATCGAGCGGCTGGAGGCCAAAGGGGCGTTCTTTCGTTCCATTCAGGACCCGATCGACACCGGATCCCCGCAAGGCAAGTTCACGCTGCAGGTTCTGGGCGCCGCGGCCGAGTTCGAGCGGGCGCTGATCCGGGAACGTACCAAGGCGGGGCTGGCGAGCGCCCGTACCAAGGGCCGGGTCGGCGGGAACCCTGGACTGCGGGCCAAAGACCCTGCTGCTCTTCGCAAAGTATGGCTGGCGCGACAGGACGGCTACATGGAGCGTCTGAACGAGACGGCACAAGATTGGGTGCCCCATGTGCGCCGGTTACGCCCCGACTTGGCCTGGGAAGACGTGGTGCGCATCGTCAACGGCCCCTTGCCCGAGGCGCGTCGCTGGACCCAAAGCCGCCTGCTGCGCGCTGTGAAGGCCTATGTCCGCGACGGCTTCCTGCCTGCCGAGGTGCTGGCCCGCGCCGGGCGCCGCGAAACCGACGACCGCCTGCCCGCAATTATTGCTGGCATCAAGGGCGCAGATCCCGACATCACGCTTCAAGCGATCTGTGAACGGCTGGAATCTATGCGCGAACGCACGCCTCGTGGCCGAACAAGATGGCGGCCGTCTTCGGTGAAGATGCTGCTGGAACGGGCTGAGAGACTGGGAATGATTTAAGAGACTCAGATTCGTTCTTTGGAAGCAAAACCGCCTATGTGAATCGGGTACATCTTGCGTTTAAGTGATGGCAGCGACACAAGCACTTGACGCGCTGGATCCGCGAAATAAGATAAGTCATTGTAAATAAATGATTTCACCGGATACCGGCCCACCTTCTGAAAAAATCCTTGCCTGTCAAACGCTTTCCTGACATTTTTGCGGAAGAACGCTAACCATCAGTTTCCGGCGGTTTTGCGTTCCTTCTCAAGATAGACCCGGAAGACGGGCGGCGGGACGGGCATGAACGAGCAGCGGATCAGAATGGATCAAAAGATCCAGACGATGGCGACACGTCTAAGCAAATCGCTTGATGTGAATATGCGCAAGTCGTTTCTACCTGATGAACGAAAGGCTCTCAGACGCTTCTCATCCACGGAAGTTGCCCAGATCCTCGGTGTAAGCCAAGATTTTTTGCGGAAGATGTTTTTCGAGGACAAGCTCGATCTCGGTGAAATCGAGACAGACGCCCGCGGCCGCAGGTTCTACACTGCAGAGCAAATCGATATAGCGCGCCACGAAATAGCCCGGTCAAGCACCAAGTTCCAGCATATCGTTCCTCGTCGTCGGGATGGGGAGCATATCCAGATCATTTCGATCGCCAACTTCAAAGGGGGCGCAGGGAAGACGACAACAGCGATCCATCTGGCCCAAAAGCTTGCCCTTGATGGTTATCGGGTTCTGGCAATTGATCTCGACCCACAAGCCTCAATGACCACCATGTTCGGTTTCCGGCCGGAAATCGACTTCCCTGAGGCCGGAACGGTGTACGATGCCCTTCGGTACGAGGACCCTATCCCCTTTAGAGACGTTGTGCGCAAAACGTATTTCCACAACCTCGATCTAGCCGCGGCCGGCTTGCTGCTCTCTGAGTTCGAGACCGAAACCGCACACGCCCTTCGAAACAATATCAGGCCGCCGTTCTATCAGCGGCTTGCCCTTTGCATTAATGAAGTCGAGACAGACTACGACATTGTCGTCATCGACTGCCCACCGCAACTCGGGTTTACCACACTATCGGCTTTGGTAGCATCGACATCCCTAGTCGTCACTGTCATTCCAAGCATGCTTGACGTCGCCTCGATGGCCCAATTCCTGCAGCTCACATCCAGCCTCATGGCAACAATTGCTGATGTGGGCGCATCGCCCGACTGGGACTTCATGAGATTTCTAATCACTCGTTTCGAGCCCAATGACGGCCCCCAAACCCAGATGGCGGCATTCCTGCGGACCATGTTCACGGATGACGTTCTTACTCAGCCTTTCCTGAAATCCTCCGCAGTCTCTGACGCTGGGCTCACGCAACAGACACTGTTCGAGATCGCCAGAACGGATTTTCATCGCCAGACGTACGATCGGGCTATCGAGTCCATCAACGGGGTTGTGGCGGAGGTCGAAGGGCTCATCAAAACGGCATGGGGGCGTAAGTAATGGCCCGCAAAGTCACATTCGACATTCCCGAGGATGAAGAAAAGCAGCAGAGCTCGTCGATTTCTCCGACTCGAACCCAGTCACGAGCCCCTGCCCTTTCGGGAATGGCCCGTTCTCTTCAGGATGCGGCACAATCTTCAATTCAAGAAATCAGTACCGACCTTATTGATGATTCCGAGTTCCAAGATCGTCTGGCCCTGGATGACGAAGATGACATCAGGGAACTGGCTGAAAGCATTGACAAGCAGGGACAGCTTATCCCGATACTTCTGAGCCCCGAAGGGGGGCGGTACAGGATCATCTATGGGCGCAGGCGATTAGCGGCCCTTCGACTTATTGGCAAGCCCGCAAAGGCTCTCATCAGAGGCTTGGATGAGGATCAAGCGATTCTTGCACAAGGCCAAGAGAACAGCTTCCGAAAAGACCTCAGCTGGATCGAGAAAGCCCTGTTTGCACGTTCTCTCATAGAGTCCGGCAAGGATGAGGGACTGATCTGTGACGCCCTCAACATCGATCAGAAAGCCAGGAAAGCCGGTGACAAGCTCACGGGACTTGCTCGCATGAAACAAGTCACTTCCTGTATTCCGACTGAACTCATCCAAGAGATCGGGGCGGCACCCGGGGTTGGACGGGATCGTTGGTATGCTGCCGCAAAGTCTTATGAGAGCCTTGGCTTCTCTGGAGATGAAGGGTTTCCGGCCGGAAACCGAGAATTCCATGATGCTCTCATGGAATCCAGAGGTTCAGGCAAGACCTCCGACGAACGCTTTGCGATCTTCGAAGGGCTCCTGAAACAGCACAAGCCCCCTGCCCCATCGGCAATCAAGACAAAGCTCGGGATGGTGAAGGTCACCAAAAGAAACGTGATCATCACCGTCAAGAACGGAGATGACGGGCTTCATAAGTGGATCTCTGAGAATCCAGAGGCCGCTCTTCTCGCGTTGGCGAACGCGAAGGCCGCTGGTCCAGGGCAGATCATTACCCCAGAGAAAATGGAACCCATAGGTAACCCAGTCTCCGGCAGGGATCAGGATCTTGATGGTCCTGACATAGACGATAACGAAAACTGAGCAGAAAGGAGGACAGGCCAGAAAAGGAAAGACCCCCCGAAAGCAGTGCTTCCGAAGGGCCTCGATTAGCTTAGACACCTGATTGATACCCCGAAGCCGAATCGTTTTCAACACCGTTCGCGGTGAACGGGGAAGCTTTTTCAGCCGACATCATCATGAGACAGGTATTTTCTCACACACCCGCCTTGGCGGAACGATCTTCTGTACCCGGTACGAACCCGTACAGGGTCATCGAGCCGATCCGAGCGCTTCGCAAAGAACTCGGTCTGACACCAAATGACCTAGTAACACTGCAGGCCTTGATCAGCTTCATGCCGAAGAAGGCCGGACAAACAGCTCCAATGACTATCGTCTTTCCCTCAAACGCATCATTGTCTAAGAGAACGAACGGCCTGAACGAGAGAACGATTCGACGTTGTATCGGACACCTCGTGGATGCCGGGCTGATCCAGCGCAGGGATAGCGCAACCCGCAAACGGTTCCCTCTTCGCTACGGTGGATTGATCAGAGATGCCTTTGGCTTCGATCTGCAGCCAATGTATGATCGGGAAAGAGAGCTCACCGAACACGCAGAACAGCTTGTGGGCGATCAGGAAAAGCTGCGGTCACTCAAGGCGGAGGCACTGGCTCTTCGTGTCGAGGCTTTGCGCCAAGCAAAGGATGTTGAGACTGTCTCATTTCTCCAGAACGTACGAAACATCCTACGCCGTGCAACTCTCAAAGCCGACGAAATCATAGAGCTTATCAAGAGGCTGGCAGAGTTGGCCGGAGCGACGATCAGAGAGTTTCCGGCCGGAAACCATGACGCTCAGGAAACAATGCCCGACCAAATGTCCGGCGACGACGGACAAAATGTCCGGCACGTAGAACCCACAAGATTGAATATAAAAAAAGATAGAGCAGATGCGCACAGCACCTCTGGTTTCCAGGAACGCCGAGATCCAACAATTATGGCTTGGACGGACCTGAAGAACGTATCGGACTTCTTCCCGCATGAACCGAGAGATCATCAATCAGTTCTCGAAATATTGGCCGATGTCGGAAAATTGCTAAGAATAGAACAATGCAGGATCATGAAACACCTTAGAGAACGAGGTCCAGGGCAGCTCCTTATTGCACTCGACGAATTAATTTTGAGAGCCAGCACAGGACAGGTGAAAAACAACAACGCCTACCTCGACGCTATGATGAGGCAAGGGACGTGATGGTCTTATCACGCTCACTCAACCAGTTTGTAATTGAGCGTAGTCTTCGATCCTCCGGCAAATTTTCCCGGATAGTTCCAACCATAAGGTCATCGAGAGGGAAAGGAGTGTTGGTTTGAGGGTGACGGGAAGTGAGATCGGGAGAGTGGCTTCCGGCGCCCGTCGTGGAGAAGATCTGATGACGAAAGCTGTCCAGAAAATCACCCTGTCCCCTTCACGGGATATCCCTTTCGACAAGCTGGTGCTGAGCCAGTCCAATGTGCGGCGCATCAAGGCTGGCGTGTCCGTCGAGGAACTGGCCGAAGACATTGGCCGCCGCGGCCTCTTGCAGAGCCTGAGCGTGCGGCCCGTCTTGGCTAACGATGGTACCGAGACCGGCAAGTTCGAGATACCGGCCGGGGGCCGCCGGTTCCAGGCATTGTCCTTGCTGGTGAAGCAAAAGCGGTTGGCGAAGACGACGCCCATTCCTTGCATCGTGCGCGATGCTGCGTCCGACATCCTGGCCGAGGACGATTCCCTTGCAGAAAACATGCAGCGCGTCGCCCTGCACCCGCTCGATCAGTTCCGCGCGTTTGTGGCGCTGCGGGACAAGGGTCAGAGCGACGCAGAGATTGCTGCCGCCTTCTTCGTGACGCCGCAGATCGTGAAGCAGCGCCTGAAACTCGCTTCCGTCGCCCCTACCCTGCTTGAGATCTACGCCGAGGATGGCATGACGCTGGAGCAGCTTATGGCCTTCACCGTGAACCCCGATCACGCGCGTCAGGTTCAGGTCTGGGATGTGATCCATTCATCCTGGAACAAGGAGCCATTCCAAATCCGGCGCATGCTGACCGAGACCTCGGTTCGGGCGTCCGACCGGCGTGCGGTCTTTGTGGGTGTTGATGCCTACGAAGCGGCGGGCGGCAGGATGCTGCATGACCTGTTCCAAGGCGATGATGGAGGTTGGCTCGAAGACCCTGCCCTGCTTGATCGGCTGGTGACGGAAAAACTCCAGGCCGAGGCAGAGACGGTTGCAGTTGAGGGCTGGAAGTGGATCGAGGTCGCACTCGACCTGCCCTACGGCTACAGCCACGGCCTGCGGTCCCTGTCCGGCGATCCGGCACCGATGACGGATGACGAAGGCGCGGCCCATGCCAAGCTTCTCGCCGAGTACCGGGCGCTGGAAGAAGAATACGCAGGTCGGGATGATATCCCTGAAGAGATCGACGCGCGGCTTGGCGTGTTGGAAACGGAGATGGAAAAGATCGAGACCCGGCCGTTGATCTTCGACGCGGAGGAGATCGGGCGGGCAGGGGCGTTCGTCACGCTCGACCGCTACGGCGCTCTGGCAGTCTATCGCGGCTATGTGCGTCCACAGGATGAGCCCGTTGACGAGACCGCGGTCCAGGATGGTGCTGATCCTGCGCTGGCGGGGCAGGGGGCTGATCGTGATCTCACCGATGGCCATGGCAGTGCCGTTCATGGCGGAACCGTCATCACGTCGGGTGGCCAGCTGATCGGAGCAGACTTGCCGGAGGATGAGGACGACGGGGCATTGAAGCCACTGCCCGAGCGGTTGGTCATGGAGTTGACGGCCCACCGGACGCTGGCGCTGCGTGAAGCGATCGGGCGCTCGCCGGATGTCGCGCTGACGCTGCTGCTGCTGAAGCTGGTGACGGACACCTTCCGCACCTCCTCTGCTTCGGGCAGCTGTCTCGAGGCATCCGTGCGTCAGGTCTATATGTCGGCGCAGGCGCCCGATCTGAAGGACAGCGTGGTGGCAAAGCTGGTCGACGAGCGTCACGCGGAATGGGAAGCCGATCTGCCGCTTGGCGATGATGCAGCACTCTGGGACTATCTGACGGTCCTCGACCAGGGCAGTCGGCTGGCCTTGCTGGCGCATTGCCTCAGCTTCGGCGTCAATGCG
Source organism: Sulfitobacter sp. OXR-159 (assembly GCF_034377145.1). Classification (NCBI taxonomy): domain Bacteria; kingdom Pseudomonadati; phylum Pseudomonadota; class Alphaproteobacteria; order Rhodobacterales; family Roseobacteraceae; genus Sulfitobacter; species Sulfitobacter sp. OXR-159. The sequence continues at coordinate 112,855 of NZ_CP139711.1, read as the reverse complement.
CTGCATGAGAAGGTGAACCCATACGGGGCAGGCATCTCCGCAGGCGGACTGACCCGTCGTATGGCGCATGCCGATCTCGTGGCGCGCGCGACAGGTCTCGATATGGTGGAGGCGGGATGGGAGCCGACGGTGGACACCTATCTCAACCGCGTGCCCAAGGCCCGCATCCTCGAGGCCGTGCGCGAGGCGAAAGGGGAGGGGACTGCCCAACTCCTCGATCACCTGAAGAAAGGCGAGATGGCCAGTGAGGCCGAGCGCTTGCTGAAGGGCAGCGGCTGGTTGCCCGAGGTCCTGCGCCGGAACGATCTCGTGGCGCTGGACGGTGAGGGCCATGCCGAAGGGCAGGGGGCGGATGTCGATGCCGAAGTGGCCGACAGCGTCAGTGAGGCTGACCTTCCTGCATTCCTGACGGATGACCTGCCTGCTGAAGGCGCGTCGATGCTGGCCGCAGAGTAACGTGTTCCAGCAGGGGGGCGGGCATTCCGCCCCCAATCACCCTATAACATAACAATATCAATAAGATGAGTGCGATTACTCGCATTCGGAATGAGGAATCATGTCTGCAACAACCATCATCGACACAGCCCCCCTCGGGGCTCTCATTCGCTACACCGACGGCAGCCCCAAGCCACCGGCACGCTTCACCAAGAAGCTGGCGGCCTGGGAGCGTTCGAACGGTGTCGGCCGCCTTGTGAAAAAGGAACCACCCCGGCCTTACCCGACCTGGACAGCTCCCGCGTCGTTCACGCTGCATGAGGGCAACTTCTCCTCGGACGGGGTGATCCTCGTCACCATCATGCGTAGCCATTCTGCTGACAGCGCCCTCGTCTTCGAGGTGGCCGAAGAACCGAAGCCCGGGCAGGTGCGCGTGCTTCTCGACTTCGGCGGCAACACGGAGCTGCTGCATCTGGCGGAGTCCGTCACTGCGGCCGAGCTTTGGATCGCCAAGGAAGGATACCGCAACGCGCGGCTTGAAATCGTCGGCGATGAACAGGGCGAAAGGGCAGGGGGCGCGGACCTGGCCGCCTGAGCCCAACTGAAACCGAGGGGCCCGCCCAAGCGCGGGCCTCTCATCCATCACAACCTTGTCCTTTGAGTTCGCGGGGCGCCAAAGGAACCATCCCCAAGGAAGGACGTCTTCAACCAAGAGCCTGCCCGGGAGGACGGCGGCGTTCGAAGCATCGGCGGGACAACCGGCTCCTGACGTTGGGGCACCATTCCCCGCTCGCCACTCCCTTCCTTGCCCCGAATTCTGTCTTCGAGATCAACCCGCGAGGGGTCGGACTACGGGCAAGCCCGTGCCGCCGGGCGGATTCGGACGAGCCGAACGCACCCGGTGATGTCAGCCAGTCTTCGGGCCTGCGGAGTCCTGTCGCGCGGGGGATGGTCCCCCGCCTCCAAGACAGGAGCCAAACAGATGTCCCGCAAAGATGCACACGCCTTCGCAGCCTCCCTCGCCGCCACGCTCATGGTCTCGATCGTCGTCTTCCAGGCAGGGGATGGAACCTTCGGCGCCGTCCCCGCCGATGAAATCGACGGCGACGAGGTTCAGGTGATCGCTGAGGTCGATCCGTGGGCTTAGGCCCACGGTTACCCCGGCAGGCTCACGCGGAGGCGCAGAAGCGTCTTCTGCTGCGTCGTTGCGCTCTCGCACGGTGCCGGTGAAATATTCGGAACAGTGGACCGCCGATGGCGCAGCGCCAGATGGCCTGAAGCTGTAGAGGTGCCAGTTGCAACGCGACTGCCACAACGCCAAGAATATCGACATGTCCGGGCCGGACCGAACATTAATTCTATCTTTCGGTGCTGCATGCAGCGTTCGAAGCGGCCTTTGCAATGTCATATGCTTTGATAGTTGAATGACTTAGAATATTCGTAAGAGCTCTTTCCGCCAAAAAAATAAGTGGTTACGCTTCAACTATAAGGCGAAGTATGCAAGCCGATCGACGTACTGCCATCCGGCCAAGGAAAACAAAAAGTGAATCTAAAAGAACTAATTTCGGATGAGCGGACGTCGATTACGGGACAGGGAATCGATAACAGAGCCTATTCGCGGACCCTCCGGCACCTTCGAAGCTACAACTTCTGGGAGGGTGTCGACGATGCGCCACACCTCTGGGGGCACCAGCAAGCAGCTATCGCCACGGTCGTTGCCTATCTGCACGGGGACAAGCAGATACCGGAGCGGCCCGAGCACACAGAAGCTGCGCTCCTAAAGCTACCCACCGGCACAGGCAAGTCTGGCATCATTGCGATCCTTGCGCGGTGTCTGCCGGAGGTCCGCCGTGTTCTCGTATTGACGCCACGCACTGCGCTGACTGAGCAACTCCTGGCGGACATCCGTTACCGTTTCTGGTCTCACCTTGGGTATGAGGCAAACGGCTCGGCGCTCTTCACCGCGGAGGCCGACGTGTTCGGCACCACGCTTGACAACGTGTATGTCGAACAATTCTTGCCCAAGAATGTCGGCATGGTGGTGCAGCATCTGGGCGATCAGGCCACTGATCGCGCCATTCTCGTCGGCACGCATCAGGCGCTCGGCGACATCCGCAAGACGGCACAAGATCCTGATGATGGCGGTTCGGCAGTTGCAGCAGCTCTTTTAGCGCATATCCGGGACGAGTTTGATCTCGTGATCGTCGATGAAGGTCATTACGAGCCTGCTATCTCGTGGTCACGCGGCGTTCGAGAATTCAATCTGCCGACTCTTCTATTGAGCGCAACGCCTTACAGGAACGACTACAAGTCGTTTCGTGTGCGCGGACGTTATCTCTTCAACTTCCCTTACAGGCAGGCAGTTGACGGGCGTATTATCCGTCCCGCCGATATCATCGTGCCAGAAGGCGACGTCGGACCAGTTGTGCGGGAAGCTGCAATCCCACAGTTTGTCGGCATTCTGCAGAAGGAATTGCTCGAGCGCCTGCGGGAGGCCGAACGCTGGTTTTTGAACGGCGTAACGCCAAAAGTCATGGTGCGCGGTGATGACCTTGAGACCCTCACGCTCTTACAGACCGAGATTAACCGCGTCTTCGAAACGCAAGCTGTCGTGATCCATGACCGCGCGAAGAAGACGCAGCAGAACCGGGACATGTTCACCAGCGTCGCGTCCGCTCTTCGGTCCCGCCCTGACGCGAAGTTCTGGATTCACCAGAACAAGCTCATGGAGGGGATTGACGATCCGTCATTCGTTGCCGTCGCCATCTTCGATCTCATGGGCAATGCACGACAACTCGTGCAGCAGATTGGACGTGCGACCAGATATTCGCGGGGTGAGGATGGTATACCCCAGGCAGGTTGGATTCTTTCCACTCCTGCCAATGCCGAGCGTATTCGGACTACTTGGGAGAGATACCAAGGCTACGAGGATTATGCGGCGCGGAACACCGCGCATATCGTCACGAACGAGGTTACGCTTCCGGACCGCCTGCTCGAATACATGGCCGAGTATCAATATATTGGCGGTGAATTTCGGGGGCGCTTCGAGTTCGAACAGCCACTCGCCGCAGGCGACATCCAGCTTCCCCGAACCGCCGCTGTTCTGAGAACTGCCGCACCGCTTCCCGACATCCGTGTGTTCGCCACGGTGATCGAAGAAGCAATCATGGACAAGGACCGGTTTAAGATTACGCCGATTGAAGGCATGCCGAATGGTTCGATCGGTTTTTCCTACTATGCGTGGCGAAACTCGCCGTACCTGATCGACCGGTTCTTTTCTGAATGGAAGCTTGGGGTTTTCCTTGCTGTCCAACAGGGTGAACTCGTTTTCATGCACGATACAGAAGGCCTTGTGGTGGATATGGACGGCCTAAGCCTCAAACGAGCGGGCAGGTCGGTCATGGAAAAGGCCTTCCCCGAGAGTGACGACAATCCGTCCCGACTTTCCCGCATGTCCTTCTCCTCTCTCGACATGTCCCAACATGCGATCCGGGCAATGGCTCTGCGGACTCGTTCTTTTGCAGATGCTTTTACCGATTTGCTTGATCCTTCGCTCGTTCCTGCAACTGCCGCCGGTTTTGTAAACGGGACCGCCCGGTATGTTGGCTTTAATCGCTCGCGCCTGCGCGATGCTTCGGAGCGCCATGTTTCGGTTGCAGACTATGTTACATGGACTACAGAAATTGCCGCCGAGCTGGCGGATGCCGATCGGGAACGAAGCCATGTCTTTAATCGATATGCTGCCTTGGTCGAAGATATCGATGACCAAGAAGCCCAGCCGGTTTCGATCCTGCTTGACCCATCGCTTGACGACATGCGCGACGACGAGGCCGGTGGTGCGGCCTGGGTTCTCCTTGAGGACATCGATTACTTTGATCTATGTGCCGAGGTGGATGGCGCAACAGGCGGATTCACGATCCAGATCGGCGACGAGGATGTGCCGTGTAGCGTCGAGTTCGTTTCGGAAACCCGCAAATACAGGGTTACCAGCCCAAGGCTGGATGAGCTTGCTCCAGCGCAGGAAGGAGAGGATAGGCGTCAGGCCTTGACGCTCATACAGCGGCTTAACAAAGGGCAGGCCTTCCGAATTCTCACACAGCGTGACAGCGTCGTGTATTCGGAGGGCAATTTCTACGAACCGAAGATGCAGTGGGTTCAGGACGGTGGCGTCAAACCGGTTCTCGAATATATCCACGCATCGCCCACGCTCGATGATGTCCTGACCGAGAAGGGCGACGATCAATACGCCGCAAATCGTGCACATTGGTACAGGCAATCCATTTTCGGGCTTTTTTCGGTAACATGCGAAGGCCAGCGCGCTGCCAACGGGATCGCGGATGACAAACTTACCGCCGAAATTGAAGCCATACCGGTCTGGTTGTGTGATGACGATAGCCGTGAAGCCGCGGACTTCATAGGTTTTGATCCTGATAACAGGAAGATCGTGTTTGTTCACGCAAAGGTCGGCGATGTGGGGCGGGGCGGCACCGGATATCATGTCGGCGGACTACAGGATGTCGGTCGGCAAGCACTCGCAAGCCTCGGGTTTATCTCGCGCGGACAGCCATCCACGGTCTGGACGCCCGATCGATGGGAAACCGACGTACAGGCTAATCAAGTCAGGCTACATGGTCGTAGCCGCATCTTTCGGAATCCTAACGGTCTCACATCTGCTCAACTCAACGATCTGCTCCACGCGTCGTGTCGAAATCCGTCCTTTGATCGTGAAATCTGGATTGTCGGAGCGAAGATGGCGCGCAGGCAAGCGCTTGTGGAGGGCCTGAACCAAGAGCGTTGGCCGAACCGCCTGCGGCAGTTCCTGATTCATTGGGATGCCATGCAGACGGCCTGTGCCAGAGCAAACACGCGGCTGAAGTTCTATTGTTCCAATTAGGTGACTCAGCGAAACAAGTGTTGGATATTTTTATGAGCCGGCATTGAGACGGTTTGCAGCAAATATCGGCAACTCTGAAGGTTTTTCGATGTGGGCCGCGGCACGACATTGGCGGCCAAAGTGAAGCCGCACCTATCATACGCGGCGCCAGGCCCGAATGACTGGGTCGGGCACCGATCCGCCTCGGACTCTTTAGCCACAGGGTTGGTAATCTTTCAGCGAATTTCCAGATCACCAGCCGTTGTGCCAGCAGCCAGCGCGTCTACGAACCACTGCGGTTTACGCCCGCGACCAGACCAGGTGACGGCCGGGTTCTCAGGGTGCTGGTATTTTGGTGCGACTGGAGCGCGCTTGGTCTTGCTATCTGTCCCGACGAGTTCGGCCAGTGAATAGCCCAGATCCCGGGCGACAGCTTCTACCTTGGCGCGGGCTTCCGCCTTCTGCCGATCCTCGAATGTGGCAATCGCCTTGGCGACGTCCTTCTGCATTTTCTTCAGCTCGCCGAGCGACAGTGGCTCGAGATCGCAATCAGCCATTTGTGCGGTCCGTGTCCTGAATGTCCCGGTATCGATAGCCCGTCGATGCAGGGCGCCGCAACTCCCGGAAGGCTGGGGCATGGGTGGCAAAGGCTGGTGACCGTCGTTTTGCCGCCAGGCAGGTGCTGAACTTGGGGTCAGGCGGTCTCGATTGGCCGGGTGACGGGTTCTGGCATGGGCTCCCCGCGCATCTCTGTCTCCCGGGCCATCCCTTCGACTGACAATCCCCTAATCCCGTTCGGGCTCTCGCGCGCAACCCCGCGTCAGACCGGGCCGAGTTGGCCGCTATTGCGTCCTGCCCGCTCCACCCCGGTCCTTTGGGGGTTTCCGGTGTCCATGCTGTCCACCGTGCACGCGTCGCCCGACGGGCTTTTTCCGGGTCTTGTCGAAGGGACGGTCCCGAAGACAGGAAACACAGGAGCTAATCATGCAGAACATCGTCATCCTCGCCGGCAACATCGGTCAGAAACCCGAAACCCGCACCACCCAGGGCGGCACCAACATCACCAACTTCAGCCTCGCCACCTCGCGCCCCCGCCTCTCGGAAGGTCGCGTCCTGCGCGACGAGAACGGCTACCGGGTCATGGACACTGAATGGCACCGCATCACCTGCTTCAACGGTCTCGGCAAGACGGTCGCAGAGCATTGCGAAAAGGGCATGAAGGTCCTCGTCCACGGCCGCATCCACTACACCAAGTGGATCGACAGCATGGGGTCGAGTGGGGCTGAGTGCAGAAAACCCCTTTAAGGATTTTGCGCTTCTATTTTCCGCCAACGATATTCGCCTGTTAGGATGATATGGGCCCACCCAAGCGGCGATATGTGGGCGAGGAGTTCGGGTGGGCAATCCAATCCTGCCCGCTGTCGCCTTGCCACAGCGTTTCCGAGCTGTTTGGAATTCCAATAAATGATGATGGCGGTCAGCAGATTGAGGCCAGCGATGCGGAAGTGTTGTCCTTCCGTGGTACGGTCGCGGATTTCTCCCTGACGCCCGATCCGAAGAGCACCTTTCAGGGCGTGATGTGCCTCTCCCTTGTTCAAGCCGATATGGGCGCGGCGCTGCATGTCGGTGTCGAGCAGCCATTCGATGATGAACAATGTGCGTTCGACCCGGCCGATCTCCCGCAAGGCCAACGCCAGATCATGTTGCCTCGGGCGCGCGGCCAATTTCTTGAGGAGGTGACTTGGCTGCATCCGGCCCGACAGCATTGTTGCGATACAGCGCAAAACATCCGGCCAGTTTTCGACGATCTTCGCTTCCCGAATTTTGTCCCCGGTTAACCCTTTCAGCTCTTTGGGAACAGCGCGGAGGTCAAACACATGCAACCTCTTGGAGGACAGGTCGCGAATGCGGGGATGGAAGTGGTACCCGAGCAGGGACGTGGCGGCGAAGACGAGATCGGTGAAGCCGCCGGTGTCGGCATACTGCTCTTTTATCTTCCGTCCCGCCTCGTTCATCAGCAAGCCGTCGAGGATATAAGGTGCCTCGCTCACCGTGGCGGGAATGACCTGAGTGGCGAATGGCGCATACTGGTCAGAGACGTGGGTGTAGGCCTTTATGCCCGGCTCGTTGCCGTATTTTGCGTTGATGAGGTTCATTGCCTCGCCCTGCCGCGTCGTTGGGAAAAACTGCCCATCACTGGAAGCCGTTTTCCCTACACCCCAGAATTTGGTCATTGGCAGGTGGGTCTGCGCATCAATCACCATGGCCAGGGCGCGGGCCATTCCCTCGCTTTCGACATGCCACCGTGACAAACGGGAAAGCTGTATGAAGTCATGAGTGTTGGTGGCATTTGCCATTTTGCTCAGGCCTAGATTGAGACCCTCCGCCAGGAGCACGTTCAGCAAGCCAATCTTGTCACGGCATGGGGCACCGGTGTGCAGATGCGTGAAGGCTTCGGTGAAGCCGGTGTCTTTGTCGACCTCTGTGAGAATATCGGTGATCCGCGTCTCCGGCAGACGACGGTAAAGATCGAGGACGAGATCACCGGCCTCCTCCGGCACATCGGCGTCAAGACGGCTCACGCGCAAAACGCCGTCTTCAATGACTCCACTCGGCAAGGTTTTGGAGCGCACCGCCTTGGCCAGCCGTTTCAGCCCCTCTTCCAAGCGGCGCTTTCGATCAGCCATCCAGATCTCTGGTTCCAGTGGCATTGAAAGCCCCATGGCGCGGGCGGCATCGATGGACACAAGGGCTTGCTTCATGTCGGCATGACGCCGCGAATGCGGAAGCCAGATATCGCCAGAACGGAACGCATCGCGCAGGTGGCACAGGACGGCGACAACCCACAGCCGCTCTTGATCAATATCGGGCGCGCGGAATTGCGGTCGCCATTTCGAACGTGGTTGTAAAAAGGTCAGCGATGTGGCCGGGATATCCTGTTTGTCACGGATAATCTGCGCTGCCGTGATCAATGGCTGGGCCACACTGGCGCATGTCATATCCAGAGCATTCAACATGCGCCGAGCATAGCGTTTGAACCGGTGGAAGCCCTTGGACACATGGGCCAGAGTATCTGCTTTCACCGTTGCCTGAAGCTGTGTTGCTTGCGCGACCAGACTTTCAAGGCCGCTCCAGCCGCAAGAACTATCGACGGCATTGGCGAGGGCGGCATCGTCGCCTTTGGCCATCAATAGGTTTGATCCCAGGGTCTCAAATCCAGCCAGGGTCTTTGCGACGTCCGCCTGAGCTTCCGTGACCCGCGCGTCGCAGATCCGTTTCGCATCCCGCCAGACGCTGCCTACAATCCTGTCATGTGTTTCCACAACGGTATCTGCGATGGCAGCGCTCCATTCCACGACGCAGACGGCCAGGATGGCAAGGCGGCGGTCACTGGTGATGTCACGTAGTCCTTTCGCAAAGTAGCGTTCTCCCTGACGGCGCAGCCGCGTGACCCGATGTGCTGGGATGTCGTCCATAATTTCTGGTGCCAAGGCAATCGCCTTCAGAAACTCCAGCCGATCAAGCAGGCGGTTGATATCTGCGGAGTTCTTGCCTGGCTCAAACTGGCGCAACCACACGAACGTGGTGGTTTGGCCCTCCTCTTCCTCATTCAATAAGCCATCGAGACGAGCGCGCATCGCGCGGTCAAGGCGCGCCGTTATCCGAGTTTCGATCCGGCGTTCGGCAGCAACAAGCGCGTCGGCGCACATCCGTTCCATGACAGTCGTTCCCGGCAGGATGATATGCCGCCCACGACATTCTTGCACAAAGGCCCTCACCAGACCTTCGCTCGATTGCGCACCTTCGGCATTCTGATCAAGCCACGCACGCATCTGTTTGACCCGCTTGCCCTTGAACATCTCGTACCTATAAATCTTGCGCAGTACTTCCAGGTGCTCGTGCCGTGTGTTCTCTCGCTCGGCATAATGTAGAAGGTCATCGGGTTTGACGCCGAGCTGGGCGGCGATGAAGTCAGACATTTCTTTGGGGATGATCTCTCCGGGCCTCAGCAGCCGTCCCGGATATCGAAGGGCACAAAGCTGCAGCGCAAATCCGATCAGGTTCTCAGGGCGGCGGCGGGTGCGGATAAAATCGATGTCTTCATCGGACAGGGCGTAATGCCGAAGGATCAACGCCTCATCCGTTGGAAGGTGGAAAAGGGCCGCGCGCTGTCGCGCGGTCAGAACCGCTCGGTGTGCCATGAGGGTCGTCTTTCTATACGGAGAGGGTCTTCAAAACTGTAGAAATTGAGACCATTCGCTTGCCATGTCTTTTTCAATGTCTCAATATGACAGTCGCAAGACCTCTGAATTTATTCGAGACACTATGGCCAAAGTCGGATACGCCCGCGTCAGCTCAGTCGGACAATCTCTGGACGTGCAGCGCGAAAAGCTGGATGGCTGCGACAAGCTTTTCGAAGAGAAGCGCAGTGGTACGACGGACGCCCGCCCTCAGCTGAAAGAATGCCTGAATTACGTCCGCGACGGTGACCAGCTGATTGTCACACGTATCGACCGATTGGCGCGATCCACACTGCACCTTTGCCAGATCGCTGAAACACTGAAACAGAAAGGTGTCGATCTGGTCGTGCTCGATCAGAATATCGACACGTCCGACGCAACCGGGCGGCTGCTGTTCAACATGCTCGGAGCCATTGGCCAGTTCGAAACCGAAATCCGCGCCGAGCGACAGATGGATGGGATCAAGAAGGCCAAAGATCGCGGCGTACAGTTCGGCAAACGACCCGCGCTTTCAGAAGATCAGATCGTTGAGCTACGCAAAAAGCGTACCGCTGGAATGCTGATCAAAGATCTGATGGCACACTACAGCCTCTCAAAAGCGACAATCTATCGGTATCTCGGAGCGAACGAACCGTGAGCGTCAGTCTCAACGCGCAAACAACCCAACAGAAACCTTAAAGGGGTTTTCTGCACTCAGCCCCACTCGACCCCAGCATGGGCAACGACCGCTACGGCTGCGAGATCATCGCCGAGAAGGTCGACTTCCTGAGCCGCCCGAAGTCGGCCGAGAACGAAAACCCCGAGCTGGTCGACCGCGACGACGAGATCCCGTTCTGAGAACGGGGTCTTCCCCTTAGGCCCGGCGGGGAAACCCGCCGGGATTGGCCAATCTTGGCTCAAACCGGTCTGGCGCCTCTACAAATTGACCACTAGCGACCTGCCGCTGACGCAACTTACAACATTTCCAAGATTGAAAGTTTGCATCGCGGGTTTCCGTAGATCGATGTTCAACAAACTTAGGAGTTCCTCATCTGTGTATATGCCATTAGAGTTATCCACAAAAAGAGGTGGAGCAGGATGGCACAGAAATCTGAAATCGAATGGACGGATGCGACATGGAATCCTGTGACGGGATGCACGAAGGTCGGTCCCGGCTGCGAACATTGCTACGCAGAAAGGTTCGCTGAACGCTGGCGCGGTATTCAAGGACATCCATACGAACAAGGTTTCGACTTGCGCCTATGGCCGTCACGCCTTGGGCAGCTCGCACAGTGGAAGAAGCCGCGAATGATCTTCGTCAACTCGATGAGCGACCTGTTCCACAAGGATATTCCGCGTGAGTTCATCGACCACGTGTTCGATGCGATGGAGGCCGCCGACTGGCATGTCTATCAAGTCCTGACCAAGCGCTCATCACTGATGCGCAACTACGTGCGCCGCCGCTACAACGGTGGGCGAGTGCCGTCGCATATCTGGCTTGGCGTGTCCGTCGAGGATGCCGCACACAAAGGGCGGATTGAACACCTTCGGCAGATCAACTCGGATGCGCGCTTCATCTCATTCGAACCGCTGCTAGGCCCGATTGGCGAGGTCGATCTGACAAGTGTTGCTTGGGCGATTGTCGGCGGCGAAAGTGGGCCCGGCGCTCGTCCGATGGAAGCGGCGTGGGCGACCGAATTGCGCGTTGCCTGTGAGCGATACGAAGTTGCTTTCTTCTTCAAACAGTGGGGCGGTGCGCGGCCGAAATCCGGCGGTCGTCTGCTCGAAGGCGAAGAATGGAACGGGTTCCCGTGGCAAATCGTGCCGAAGGCGATCATGGCCGAATTGCAATAGCGAGAGACACGTATGGAAGCAGATTTAGACCTTTACCGCGACCGCGAACAATCATTCACCCACATTTCCCAAGTAAGGCGCTGATTTCGCTGTCCTGACCATTATATTTCCTATATAAAACATGGTGTTGAAGGCTGCGAGGGGCGCGTTTCATGGATCACCCAGAGGGTGCGGGCTTGCAACGGGCAGATCGGGTGGATTTCGACCCTCGCGTGCGGCTGGAATTTCGCGGCACGCAGCTCAGTTCCGACGGCGGCCTTCTGGTGATGCGCGAGCTTGATGACGCGCTCGGGTTGTCCGATTTGGCGTCAGCGGCGCTGCGCGATACTCGCTCTGGCAAGAACACGGTCCATCGGCTCGACGGCCTGTTCCGGCAATCAGTCTTTGGGCGGCTGGCCGGATACGAGGATGTCAACGACGCCAACCGTCTCGCCTGCGATCCGGTCATGCGCCAAGTTGTCGGCGGCAGAGCGGTCGATGCACAAGCGGCCTCGGCATCGCAGATGGGACGGTTCGAGACCGAGACGCTGGCTCTGGCCGGGAACCGTGCCGCGCTGGCCGACCTGAACGGGCAATGGATCGACCGGTTCCATGACCGTAACGGGCTGAAGTACATCGTTCTGGACATGGACAGCTCGGTCAGCCCGACCCATGGCGACCAGGAAGGGTCCGCCTGGAATGGCCATTTCGACTGTAGCTGCTATCACCCCAACTTTCTGTTCAACCAGTTCGGGATGCTGGAACGCTGCGCCCTGCGCCATGGCAACGTCCACAGCGCCGATGGCTGGCGTGATGTTCTCGACCCCGTCATTGCGCGCTACGCGGAGCGCGACCTTGGTGGCAGGTTCTTCCGGGCCGATGCTGCCTACGCGATCCCGGCGATCTATGAGCGATTGGAAGAAGCGCGGTTCTTCTACGCCATCCGGCTGCCCGCAAACGCGGTCCTCAAGGACAAGATCGCGCATCGGCTAACGCGCCCTGTCGGGCGGCCGTCACTGACCAAGGTCAAGCGGTTCTTCGAGGAATTCGAGTATCAGGCGGCGTCCTGGGACAAGGAACGCCGGGTGATCGCCAAGATCGAATGGCATCCGGGCGAACTGTTCCCGCGTGTCGGCTTCATCGTCACCAACCTGCCGATGGAGCCGGACTGGGTGGTGCGGTTCTACAACCAGCGCGGCACCGCCGAGCAGCACATCAAAGAGGGCAAATACGCCTTTCGCTGGACGCGGCTGTCGTGCCGGAAGTTCCGCGACAATGAGGTGCGGCTGCAACTGCACGCCCTGGCGTACAACCTGGCCACCTTCTTGCGCTGCATCGAGCTGCCCGAAGCCATGGCCGACTGGTCGTTGACCAGCCTGCAACTGAAGCTGATCAAGATCGGGGCACGTGTGGTCCGTCACGCCCGCACCATCACCTTCCAGCTGGCCGAGGTCGCTGTCACCGGCACGATGGTACGCGCCATCCTCGCCGCTATCCGCCGATTGCGAGCGCCACCGCTATGCGCATGATCGCGATCCACGCTCAAACTGAACGAAAGCGGCTGGACAGATCTGTCCGCTGCGCTGAAAAACGCCGCCCCTGGGCAAGGAAACAGCGGCTTCGCGGTCTGATCCGTCCAGATCCAGCAGTCTGCGCGACCGCAGGTGCCGCTTGCGGCAGAAAATCCTTGTCTAGCGATCGGATACAGGCGATCTTCACCTCAAACGACACGCCACCTGGGGAATGCAGGATTCATTAAGCACCAGTTCCTGACGAAATACCTCCAAGCAGCGGCATACAAGACGCTGCAAGGCCATTCTCCTACGTTCAATTTCGTAGATGCCTTTGCCGGACCTTGGCGCATATCTGATGACGCTAAGTATTCAGATGCGTCGTTCGATCAGGCAATCAACACTTTGGAAGCTGTTCGCGCTGATCTAGAAAAGCGCGGCGTCGGTGGACTGAAAATTCGCTTCTGTTTCTGCGAACAGCGTCCAGAAGCGGTTGCGCGCCTTCGGGAGTACGCTGCTTCGAAAGGGCGGTTCGAGATACACGTTTTCGAAGGTGCATTCGAAGACAACCTCAATGCGATCGCCGCCAAACTGACTGACGGTTTCACGTTCACCTTCATTGACCCGACCGGATGGAACATTCGTAACGAAGAGGTGTTCCGCTTCCTGCGTGAACAGAATGGCGAGTTCATGCTGAATTTCATGTCGGACCACATCAACCGACATGCTGAATATCACGAGGTTGAGGCGTCCTTCGGGCGGTTCCTAGCGGACGCGGCATGGGCTGATGAGTTCGCGCACCTACCCGCCGGCTGGAGCAACGAGCAGAAGATGCTGTACCTGATGAAGGCCGCGATGCGCTCGAACAAAGTGGCATCATATCTACCCGATTTCTCGATCATGGTGCCGAGGCGCGAGCGAGTGAAGATGCGTCTAATACTCGGTACGCAGAGCCCGTCCGGGTTGGAAGTATTCCGCGACGTTCAAGAGAAGGTCGAGAAGCAGGAACTAGTGATGCGTCACAACCTCCGCGAAGGTGACAGCCCGCAAGTCAGCTTGTTCTCTTCTGCCGACATCGCAGCGATCCAGCAGGAACAGAAAGGCGTCGGGTGCAAAGCGAATAGAAAACGGGCTGAGGAGATAATCGTGAGTTTCCTGAAAGGCCGAATGCGGGCATTTCCTGGCCCGATGTTCAATCAGGCGATGGAGGAAGTTCCAATTCGCCGCAAGCATCTGAACAGTGTCCTTTTGGATATGCGGGAGCGGGGCGTCATCAATTTCGAACTTCCGCCGAGAAAGCGAGTTCCCCAGCCGGATACCGCAATCTTCTTGGTCTGAGAGACCTAGGCTCAGGACTCGTTCTCGTTTCATAGCCAGAACATGACGGTTGCTGCGAGGGCGATGGCGGAGAGGAAGACCTTCGGGCATCGGTCGTAGCGTGTGGCAACCCTGCGCCAGTCCTTCAGCCGACCGAACATGATCTCGATCCTGTTGCGGCGTTTGTAGCGGCGCTTGTCGTATTTGACGGGCTTGGCGCGGGACTTCCGACCGGGGATGCAGGGCTTTATCCCTTTGTCTTTCAACGCATCTCTGAACCAGTCGGCGTCATAGCCCCGGTCGGCCAGCAGCCAATCTGCTTATGGCAAGCTGCTCAGCAGGGCCGCAGCGCCGGTGTAATCGCTGACCTGGCCCGCGGTCATGAAGAACCGGATCGGGCGTCCATCGGCATCGGTGACCGCATGCAGCTTGGTGTTCATGCCACCTTTGGTTCGGCCGATCGCGCGCGCCCGTTGGTCGTCGGGCCCCCCTTTTTCGCCCGCAGGCTGCTCGCCGTGCGGTGCGCCTTCAAATAGGTCGCGTCGATCATCACCGTCTTTGGAACCGCTGCCTCCGACGCAAGGCCGTGCATCATCCTTGCGAAGATGCCCTTGTCGCCCCATCGTTTCCAGCGGTTGTAAAGCGTCTTGGCCGGGCCGTATTCCGCAGGGGCATCGCACCAGCGCAAGCCGTTGCGGTTGATGAATATTATGCCGCTCAGAACACGCCGGTCATCCACCCGCCGCTTGCCATGGCTCTTGGGAAAAAACGGCCGAAGCCGGTCCATCTGTGCGTCCGTCAGCCAGAAAAGGTTGCTCATCATTCCCCCCGTCAGTTTGGGAGCTTGAATCACGCTGCCGCCATAGCCTCAAGCAGATCAATGGGTCCTGAGCCTAAAGCCACGAATAGCGGCTCGCGCCAAGCGCAAGCTGGCCTTCGCATGTTCATCAGACGCCCACCCTCTTCCCAAACCGATTTAGAGTGAGAGAAAGGCTGGTTGCTTTCGCGACAGGTTAAAGGCTGGGAGAGTGGCTTCCGGCGCCTGTCACGGAGGAATACCGATGGGTGTTGTGGAAGTTCTGGATCCGGTCGCACCGGCGCGGGCGGGTGGCTGGAAAGTGGATGTGAGCCGGGGTGAGCGGAACGGGCGGGTGTCGTCCGAATGGTTCAACCGGCCGGATGACGAGCGGTATCTGTCGCTCGATGATCTCTGGGCCAATGTGAAAGGCCGGTCGGAGCGCAGCCGTAGCCGCGTGGTGCAGACGGCGGATATCCGGGTCGAGGCCGCTCGCGACAATCCCGAGCGGTTGCACCTGATGTTGCCGAAGGCGCAAGAACCGGTCGCGCCCACGCATTGGGCCTTCGGCCAGCTTGCCAGCATCGTCGGCGCGCCGGCCTCCTACCTGCGGCAGCTGCCTGCGCCGCTGGCGGGCATCAACCTGCAATATGGTCTGACCAACCACCGCGCCGAACAGGTCAAAACCTTCGAGACCGAAGACGGCCGCACCGAACTGCGCGCCGTGACGGGCCCCGACTATGGCCGCATCCACGATTTCGAACTGGTCGAGGCGGTGCAGCGCATTGCGGGCAATGGCACCGGCGACACGCGCTGGAAGGTGCCGGGCGTGCTGGACTGGTCGACAGGAGTCTACAACCCCGATGTAGAAATCAGCCGCGACACGACCACGCTCTATGCCTCGGATCGCGATGTCTTCCTGTTCCTGGTCGATGATCGCAACCCGATCGAGGCGGGCAAGCTGCCGGACGGCTCCCCCGATCTCTACTTTCGGGGCTTCTACTGCTGGAACTCGGAGGTGGGAGCCAAGACCCTTGGCATGGCGAGCTTCTACCTGCGGGCCGTGTGCCAGAACAGGAATCTGTGGGGCGTCGAGGATTTCCAGGAGATTCGCATCCGGCATTCGAAATACGCCGCCTCGCGCTTTGCCCATGAGGCGGCCCCGGCGCTGACGCGCTTTGCCAATTCCTCGCCGCAGGGCTTCGTGAACGGCATCAAGGCCGCGCGGCAGCAGATCGTGGCGCGCAGCGATGAGGATCGCGCGGATTTCCTGCGCAAGCGGGGCTTCTCGAAGGCGGAGTCCGGCAAAATCATCGAGAAAGTGCTGATGGAAGAGGGCCGCCCGCCCGAGAGTATCTTCGACTTCGTGCAGGGCATCACGCGGCTTGCGCGCGACAAGACCCAGCAGGATGCCCGCCTCGACATGGAAGGGCGCGCCAAGAAGCTGCTCGACCGGGTCGGCTGACAGAGCCCCCGCGCAGCGATCGCCCGACACCGGGGCGGTCGCTGCAGCTATTTCTCAACATGCACGCCGTTGGCTTTGCCCCGAAAGGACAGGGGGCGTCGGCGTGCGCATCTCAGCGAGACGCCCATGACCCCCCAGGAAGAAACCGTCATTCTCGAGGCACGCGACATCCTCGGCCGCTACCTTAGCCAGAACCCGGTCATCGGCAGCTGGCAGGCGCTGATGGACTATTGCGCTCTGACCGTGCGTGGCCCGATCGAGCGGTTCCATGTCCTCTATCTCGACCGCAAGAACCGCATCATCGCCGATGAGCTTTTGTCGACCGGCACAGTCGATCATGTCCCTGTCTATCCGCGCGAGGTGATCAAGCGCGCCCTGATGCTGAACGCCAGCGCCCTGATCCTGATCCACAATCACCCTTCGGGTGATCCCACGCCGTCCGAGGCCGATCTCAGCATGACCAAGGAGATCCAGAAGGGCTGCAAGTATCTCGGCCTGACGCTGCATGACCACATCATCGTCGGCGCCGGGACGGAGCTGAGCCTGCGGGCCCTCGGCAAGCTCTGATCGTGGCACCAGACCTGCTGCCGTCGCCCCTTCGAGGAAGAGGGCGGGGGTTTGGTCTTTGACGGATGAGGCGGGGAGAGAGGCTTCCCGCGCCGTTGGAGATATTACCATGTTTGACCTTCCCCTGCCGATCCAACCGAGCGCGCGCCCGATGGGTCCTGGCGCAAATGGCCCAACTGTCGCTCCTGATCCCAGCCTGCCTTTCGCGCTGACGCGGATGCACCGGACGCCTGCAGCCCTGATGTCGGGCGCCGCTGCCCCCGTGGTCGTTGAGCGTTTTGCGACGCTGGCCGATGCCATGCAGGGGGCGTTTGAGCTTGCGGAGGACAACGGCTCCGATGCAGCGCCGCAGCTTCTGGCCATCCTTGATTACGACCAGCGCCTGGTTCTTGCCGGGGCCGCCAGTCATGGCGCTGTGGCTTGGTGCCACCCTGTCGCCAATGCTCTTGAGGCGCGGGCCGTCGTGACCGAGGCGGTTCAACTTCGCGCCCAGGCTGGCCGTGCCACTGACTGGCACGAGCCTGAACTGGCGCAGCGGCTGCGTCACCGTGCCGATCTGCTGGATGCCCGCCTTGTCGACCCGCTCTAGCGCGCTTTTGCCGCCCGCGCGCTGCAGATCGCGGCGTGACGCCCGAGAGACAGAGGAGGGCTGGGAAGGGTTTGAGCCTTCGGGGGGCAGAGGAGTGCGCCACCCGGGGGTCTGACCTGTCCTCACCGAACGGAGATATCCATGACCCAGACTGAACCCACTCTGGCCGCCCCGCTGCGACCATCCACCGTCGATTTCGGGGCGATCCTTGCCGCGCATGCCGAACGCACCGCCCGGACTCTCGCCCTGCGCCCGGGCAACAAGGACCGTCTCTTCGATGGCCTCATGGCCGTCGGCATCACTCATGTAATCGTGACCTTCGACGGGGCCGGCGACAGCGGCCAGATCGAAAGTATCGGCGCCTGGGCGGGCGAGACGGCTGTCGATTTTACCGCAACCGAAATCCCCTATGCCGCGCTGACCTGGGATGACCCCGAGGTCGAGATGCGGCAGCTCTCGCTGGAGGATGTTGTCGAGCAGCTCGCCTACGACTTCCTGTCTGACACACATGGCGGTTGGGAAAACAACGACGGCGCTTACGGCGAGTTCTGCTTCGACGCTGCGGCCCGCTGCATCCATCTCGAGTTCAACGAGCGCTTCACCTCGTCCGAACTTTACACGCACGATTTCTGAGGGGGCAGCGATGGCACATCCATATCACCACGCCCTGTCCTCAGTGAAGAAATGGGGCGGCACGGTCGATGATTTCATCGCGGTGCATACATGGTTCGACCAAAGCAAGGAGATCAGCGCCGATTTTCGGCACCGGGCCCTGCGGCACCATGCCGAGGGCATATTCATGGCCGAGACGATCTTCGGTCAGACCCTCACGCTCTCGACCGGGCGCATCATCCCGACCCGCTGGGTCGGCGAACAGCATGTGAAGGAAGACCTCGGCTTCATCCCGAGCTTCGCCGACTGGGTGAAGGCCATCCGGCCCGAACCCTGGATGGGCCGGACCGAGCGGATCGAGGCGCTGGTCGATCCGCATCTCGCCTCGCCCGTGGTCGAGGTGAGCTGACATGACCGATCCAGCCTATCAGCGCCTCGGTCTGTCGCCGACGGCATCGCCCCAGACAGTTCTGCGCGCGGCGGTCCGAGCGCTGCACCCCGACACGCGCGCCGTGCGCAGCTTCCGGACGGCGCGCAAGCGCTTCTACCGGCAGATGCTCTGCGCGCACGCAGCGCGTCAGGCAGCAGGCGATCCGCCATCCGGCTGATCGCTCTGCCCCATCCCTTCATCCCAATCCAGTGCCCGGCCCCAAGGCCCGGGTTTCTCAATCTCAGGAGGTCCCCATGGCGGATTACTTCACCCATTTCTCATGCCTGATCGACGTCGGCAGCCCCGAAAAGGCCGCCCGCGCACTCGCGCTGTTTCATGACCTGCGCGCCGCGGATCAGGACGCCGATGACCCGGAGGTCTCGGGTTTCACCCTCTTGCATCAGGACGCGACCGAAGGCAGCACCCTCTGGATCCATGACGACGACCACGGCGATGTCGACGCAGTCATCCGCTTCGTCTTGCGCCTGGCAGAAGACCTCGACCTCACCGGCCTCTGGGGGTTCCAATATGCCCTGACCTGCTCCCGACCGCGCCTCGACGCCTTCGGCGGCGGCGCGCATGTCATCGATCTCGCCGCACGCAAATCCATCGGCTGGACGAGCACGCACGAATGGTTGGCCGCCGCGCTGAACGGGGAGGACGCCGATGCCTGAGGTCATCTGTACCACCGTCTACCAGTTCCCCGAACTCTCGGAGGCCGCCAAGGAGAAGGCGCGCAGCTGGTATCGCGAGCTTGGCCCCCACGATGACTGGTGGGACGCAGTCTACGAGGACTTCGAACGGGTTTGCGAAATCCTCGGCGTCCGGCTCAAAACCATCCCCGTGCGGTTGATGGGCGGAGGGACGCGGGCCAAGCCCTGCATCTGGTTTTCAGGGTTCTGGAGTCAGGGGGATGGGGCCTGTTTTGAAGCATACCTCAGCCACGCCAAGGGCGCGACTGTGCGTATCCGTGACTATGCGCCCAAGGACGCGGCGCTGCACGGCATCGCCGACCGGCTGCAGGCCATCCAGCGGCGTAACTTCTACCAGCTCGCTGCCGAGGTCAGCCACCGCGGTCGCTACTACCACGAATACTGCATGTCCGTGGACGTCACCCGCGACAGCCCGACCTGGCAACCGCCCACCCAGGATGCCGAAGAGATTGTGACCGAGGCGATCCGCGATCTCGCCCGCTGGCTCTACCGCCAACTTGAGGCTGAATACGACCACCTGACCTCGGATGAGTCCGTTGAGGACGGCATCATCGCCAATGAATACACCTTCACCGAAGCAGGGCGGCGGTTCGGATGACACATGGGCGGGCGCAACCCATCTCTTGCAGAATATCCAGAATGTATGTATATTCTGCACAAATGGAGACCTCGATCATGCATGATCTTCCCGAGTTCAAGGCGGCCGACCTGACGCGGCACACAAGTGACCTGTTTGACGCGGCCATTCGGTCGCCGATCGCAATCACCAAACATCGCAAGCCGAAATTCGTGCTGATGAGCATGGATCAGTACCAGCAGCTCACCCGGGAGGCCACGCAGCAGGCTCATATGGTTGACGAGATGCCCGAGGATCTCAAGTCGCTGATGATAGAAGGGCTCGAGCGGGACTTGACGCAGGCGGATGACTAAGCAGAGTGCTGGAGAGGTTTTCCGCTACCCGTTCCTGTGGAAACGCGAACAGATGGCGGGTGAGACCGAGGGCCGCAAGACGCGGCCTGTCTGTATCGCCGTCACTGTCGCCAAGTCCGATAGCGAGACCGTGGTGTTCATCCTGCTGATCACGACGCAGCCGCCCTTGGCCTCGCGCAAGTTTATCGAGGTGCCACAGATCGAGTCGCAGCGCGTAGGGTTGGAGACCCATGTTCGCAAATGGGTCATGCTGGACGAGATCAACACCGATATTCTGGAGCGGTCCTATGTCTGGGAGGACCGCACGCCCATCGGCACGTTCAGTTCCGTCTTCACATCCAAAATCCAGTCCAGCCTGATCGCGCTTGCCAGGTCGGGCGGGGCATCCGTTGTCGATCGGCTGAAGTAATCTCGGTCACCGCAGGATCAGACCAGCTTCATTTGTTCCCATCAATCCACTTCGACATCAGCCCCTTGTCGCGGAAACACTCATCCGGCACGGCGCGGCGTTTGATCCGGGCGAGACGCTCGGCGAAGGCGACCTGTTTGGACGAGGGCAGGCTGTCCAGCGCAGTCGCGGGTGTGAGCTTGGCCTGCGCGTCGATCCAGGCGCTCAAGGATCGCCGATCTTGCTGAACCTCCCACGGCAGAAGCGTCTGGTTGCGCAGGGCCAGAGCGCGCGCATAGGCGATCTGCTTTGGCGTCGCGGGCAGGACGTAAGTGGTGCTTTCCATCGGGGATCTCCCTTCTTAGCTTGGTTTCAAAATAGAACATACCAGGAACAAAATCAAGCCACCTGCGGAAATCATGGGGTTTGAGAGGAAGAGGAGGGCCGGGGGATGTCAGGCCTGAGGGTGCCCGAAAGAGGGTGTCCGGGCCTGATCCTGTTCCTCATTCCGGAGTTTCCCGATGACCCATCTCGCCCATTTTGCGACCGAGCGCGCACTTGCGCCTGTTGTCCCCATCCCGTCCCTCGATACGGCCGCTGCGATCTTGAGCGTGGCCAAAGCGCTGCAGACTGATCTGGCGCAAGGTTTCCAGATCGACGCGCTGCGCCTGCGCCTTGAGATGGAACGCGCCTTTGGTGGCTCCGATGCGACCGGCGCCTGGGACTGGAAGCTGGCATATGAAGCAGGCGAAGCAGCGCTGGTCCTGTTTATGCAGAAATTTGGCCGCGCGCTCCTGGCACGTGCCGGTTCGCCTGCCGCCTTGCTGCCGATCCTTGCTAAGGTGTCCGGCCTTTTGCCGACCCATACGCGGCGGTCCGAGGAGATGGAGCGGTTCCAGCAGTTCTCGACGCCGCTGCCCATGGGCTTGGCGGCGCTGGCGGCAGCACAGATCACATCGCGCGATCTGGTGCTGGAGCCATCGGCTGGAACGGGCCTTCTGGCGGTCCTCGCGGAAATCGCGGGCGGCAGCCTCGCGCTGAACGAGCTTGCCGACACCCGCGCTGATCTCCTCCGTCGCTTGTTTCCGGGCCGGCCTGTCACGGGCTTTGACGCAGCCCAGATCGACGATCATCTGGACGCAGGGTTGCGCCCGAGCGTCATCCTGATGAACCCGCCGTTCTCGGCGGTGGCCAATGTCGACGCCCGCACCACCGAGGCGACAGCGCGGCATCTGCGCTCTGCGCTCGCGCGCCTGGTCCCCGGCGGACGGCTGGTCGCCATCACCGGTGCGTGCTTCGCGCCCGATTCCCCGGCTTGGGCCGAAACCTTTGGCTGCCTGACCGAGACCGCGCATCTGGTCTTTACAGGTGCCGTATCCGGTGCCGCGTTTGCCAAACATGGCACCAGCTTCGAGACGCGGATTTCGGTCTTCGACAAATGCCGCGGCGGCGAGGCGGGCGGCATCACAGCCGATCTGGCGCGCCCGATTTCGCCTGATGTCGCCAGCCTGCTGTCGCTGATTACTACCCATGTCCCCCCGCGCCTTGCGCTGGCGCAGGTCGCACCCGCCGGGCAGGGCCCTTCTTCCCCCTTTCCGGGAAATCCTGCCCGCGCCACGCGCGCTGCCATCGGTACATCGCGCGCGACCCCTGCGGCCAGTTCCCACCAGTCCAGCGCACAAATCGAGGCCGAAGATCTGGCCTATGCGCTGCGCGATGCGACTGAGGAGGCCAATACCGCGCGCCTTTCCGACGCGATCTACGAGACCTTCCGGCTTCAGGCCATCGACATTCCCGACGCGGCACCGCACCCGACGAAGCTGGTGCAGTCGGCGGCGATGGCGTCCGTCGCGCCCCCGAAACCTTCCTACCGCCCGAAACTGCCCGCCGCCGTTCTGCACGAGAGCCTGCTCTCTGACGCCCAGCTTGAAACGGTGATCTATGCGGGCGAGGCGCATTCTGCGCACCTCGCCGGCTCGTGGACTGTCGATGAAACCGGCGACATGGTCTCGGCCGCGCCCGACGATGCCACGGACGCTGTCCGTTTCCGCCGCGGCTTCTTCCTTGGCGACGGCACCGGGGCGGGCAAGGGCCGCCAGTCGGCCGGGATTGTGCTCGACAACTGGGCTCAGGGTCGGCGCAAGGCGCTCTGGATCTCGAAGAGCGACAAGCTTCTCGAGGACGCTCAGCGCGACTGGTCTGCCCTTGGCCAGGAGCGGCTGCTGGTCACGCCGCTGTCGCGTTTTGCACAAGGCCGCGACATCCCGCTCTCCGAGGGCATTCTGTTCACCACCTATGCCACGCTGCGCTCCGAGGAGCGGGGCGCAAAAAAGTCCCGCGTCGACCAGATCGTCGACTGGCTCGGGGCTGATTTCGACGGGGTGATCTTGTTTGACGAAAGCCATGCCATGGCCAACGCCGCCGGATCAAAGGGCGAGCGCGGCGATGTCACGGCCTCGCAGCAGGGCAGGGCGGGCCTGCGCCTGCAGCATAAGCTGCCCAATGCCCGCGTGGTCTATGTTTCGGCCACCGGCGCAACCTCGGTGCACAACCTCGCCTATGCGCAGCGCCTCGGGCTCTGGGGTGGCGAGGACTTTCCGTTTTCGACGCGGGCGGAATTTGTGCAAGCTATCGAAGCTGGCGGTGTTGCCGCGATGGAGGTCCTGGCCCGCGATCTGCGGTCGCTTGGCCTCTACACGGCGCGCTCGCTGTCCTATGACGGCGTCGAATACGAGATGCTGGAACATGCGCTGACGCCGGAGCAGCGCGGGATATATGATGCATATGCGCTCGCCTTCGGAGTCATACATCGGAACCTGTCCGCGGCGCTGGAAGCGGCCAACATTACTGGCGAATCCGGCGGTACGCTGAACCGCCAGGCCAAGTCCGCCGCCCGCTCGGCTTTCGAGTCCGCCAAGCAGCGCTTCTTCGGCCATCTGCTGACCTCGATGAAAACCCCCACCCTGATCGCCGCCATCGACGCTGATCTCACCGCAGGCCATGCGGCTGTCATCCAGATCGTCTCGACAGGTGAGGCGCTGATGGAGCGCCGCCTGTCGGAGATCCCCACGGACGAGTGGAACGATGTGCGGGTGGATATCACGCCAAGAGAGGCTTGCCTGGACTACCTCGCCCATTCCTTCCCGGTGCAGCTCTATGAGCCGTTCACCGATAGCGAAGGCAACCTCTCCTCGCGGCCCGTCACGCGCGACGGCCAGCCGGTGGAATGTCGCGAAGCGGCGCGCAGGCGCGACGCGCTGATCGAGCATCTGGCCTCGCTGCCGCCTGTGCCTGGGGCGCTCGACCAGATCGTCCAGCGATTCGGCACTGATCTGGTGGCGGAAGTGACGGGCCGCTCGCGCCGCATCGTGCGCAAGGGCGAGGGGCACGTCGCGCGCCTCGTCGTCGAAAGCCGGGCGGGGTCGGCCAATCTCGCGGAAACCGCCGCCTTCATGGATGACCAGAAGCGCATCCTGATCTTCTCGGATGCGGGCGGCACGGGGCGCAGCTACCACGCCGATCTTGGCGCGAAAAACCAGCGCCTGCGGGTCCACTATCTGCTGGAACCCGGCTGGAAGGCGGATGCGGCCATCCAGGGTCTTGGGCGTACCAACCGCACCAATCAGGCGCAGCCGCCGCTGTTCCGGCCCGTTGCTACCGATGTGAAAGCAGAGAAACGCTTCCTCAGCACCATCGCGCGCCGCCTCGACACGCTCGGGGCGATCACGCGCGGCCAGCGTCAAACCGGCGGGCAGGGGCTGTTCCGGCCCGAGGACAACCTCGAGAGCCCCTATGCCCGCGATGCCCTGCGCCAGCTTTACCGCCGCCTCTATCGCGGTGATGTTGCGGGCTGCTCGCTCGGGGCGTTTGAGGATGCGACCGGTCTCAGCCTGACCGATGACAACGGTCTGAAGGATGACCTGCCCCCGATCACGACTTTCCTCAATCGCCTGCTCGCGCTGACGATCGACATGCAGGCCGTGCTGTTCTCGGTCTTCGAGGAACTCCTCGACCAGCGAATCGAGGGCGCTATCGCTGCCGGGGTCTACGACCTCGGGCTCGAGACGCTGCGCGCCGAAAGCTTTCGCGTCACGGATGCGCGGGTGATCTACACCCATCCCGGCTCCGGCGCGGAAACCCAGCTGCTGACCATCGCCGAAAAGCGCCGCAACACGCCGACCGCGCTCGCGGATGCGCTCGACTGGCTCGACGACCCGAAGGCGCGGCTACTGGTCAACAGCCGCTCCGGCCGGGCAGCCGTGCAGGTGCCTGCCACCAGCCTTATGCTGGATGATGGCACCATCGAGCCGCGGCTACGTCTGATTCGGCCGACCGAGGCAAGCACGGTTCCGGCCAAGATCATGGACGACACCCATTGGCTCGAAGCCGACCGCGCGGCCTTCACTGAAGCCTGGACGGCAGAACTGGCTGAAGTGCCGGAGTTCTCGGAAACCACCCTGCATATCGTGGCGGGCCTCTTGCTGCCGATCTGGAAGCAGCTCCCCCAGGATGAAACCCGCGTCTACCGGCTGCAGACCGATGACGGTCAGCGCATCATCGGTCGCCGCGTTTCGCCGTCTTGGGTCGCGACCACACTGGCGAGCGACGCGCCGAAGCTCACGGCGGCGCAGGTCCATGCCCTTGTTCTGGAGGGCAAGACGGTCGTGCGCTTGGCCGAAGGGATGGAGCTGCACCGCTCGCGCGTCATGGGCGTCAACCGGATCGAGCTGTCGGGCTTTTTGGGTGCCGCCAAGGACCGGCTCAAGGCAGATGGGTTCTTCTCGGAAATTATCGCCTGGAAGCTGCGGCTCTTCTGCCCAGCAGACTCGAGCGGCATCGCAGTGCTTGATCGTCTGCTTGCACGTTGTCGCGTGACAGGACTACATGCGCATGGAGGGTGCTGAGCCATGTATTCCGAGACTGAAGATGTGATCCGCGCTCTGGCGGAGAACGCAGAGAGCGTGTGTCGCGCCTACCTTCCCGCCGGACGGCGGGAAGGGTCCTACTGGATCGTCGGCGATTTGCAGAACAACCCCGGCCGGTCGCTCTTCGTGCGGCTGACTGGACCCACATCAGGACCGGGAGCCCGTGGCAAATGGCAGGACGCGGCTGTCGGACAGCATGGCGATCTCCTCGACATCATCCGCGAGCGAACCGGGATCTCGCGCTTTCCCGATCTTCTGGCCGAGGCCCGAGCGCATCTTGGCCGTCCGCAGCCGGTCCTCCCGAATACGCCAGTGCCGAAGAAGGCCAAAGCCCCCGGTGGCACGCCAGCGGCGGCGGCGCGATTGTTTGCAGCCTCGGTGCCGGTCGCAGGCACGCTTGCCGACACCTACCTCCGCTCCCGAGGCATCACCCAAGGCGGCACGATGAGCGCGCTGCGCTTCCACCCGAAGTGCTGGCATCGGGATGAGGGCCAGACCCGGAGCATCCCCAGACCGGCGCTGATAGCTGCGGTCACCGATGGGGCAGGGGCCTTGCAGGGTGTGCATCGCACCTGGTTGGCACCTGACGGACAGGGGAAGGCGGAGGTCGAGACGCAGCGGCGGGCCATGGGTCACCTCCTGGGCAATGCCGTCAGGCTGACCCCGCAGCACAACATCCTCGTGGTCGGCGAAGGCATCGAGACCATGCTGTCCCTTTCCGAGGCGGCCTCCGGCCTTCCCGTCTGGGCGGCTCTCTCGTCGGGTCACCTCGGGGCGGTCCAGTTGCCGGAGGGGCTGCAGCGCCTTTACATCGCCATCGACCGCGATCCGGCCGGGCAACGCGCGGCAGAGAGGTTGAGCGCCAGAGCAACCGAGGTCGGGATTGCCGTTCGGGTGTTGGAACCAGGGCTCGGGGACTTCAACGATGATCTCCGCGCGAACGGCAAGGAGGCGCTGCGCCAGCATCTGGCAGGGCAGATCGGGCTTGAGGATCGCCAACGCCTGTTGGGCTGAGCCGCATCGCGCAGGGGGCGGTCAGGGGCAGAGGGGGTAGGGGTCCTGCAGTCCTGTCGCGGGTGTGGATCATCACCTTTGCCTCTTCCCGGGTAAATCTCATCCACCCGACACACGAGCGGCCTTCAAGAGATGGGCAGGCGGCCGTCAAAGGGGACGCCTCATCAAGGGCGGCAGGCAAGCTATTTCCGCCGCGGGGGACGAGCCCCCGCTTTGCATCGCGAAACAAATAGCTTGCCTGCCGCCCTCCTCCACATGCGTTCCGGCCCCGAAGGCGGGGTGAAGGGGCGTCCCCAGTGACAGCTTTCGCAGCCCATGAAGGCCGCGCGGGTTGTCGCGCGGATGAGACAGGCCCGGAGGCAAGAAACCGATGACGATCCATACCCACGACGACGCGTATGAACCCGCCCATAGCGCATCCCAGACCGCCCATGCGCTCGACGAGCTCCAGCTCTACGGCTATCGCCCCTTTGACGAGCCCGATCCGCGCCCGATGCCCGATGGGCAGCGCCTCGCCGTCGCCGTCGCCGACATCTTCGACGCCCTCGTTGCGACCCTGGAAGACACCCGCATGGAACCCGACCTCGAAGAGGTGCTCTGGGGCCAGGTCAACCTCTTTCACCGCGCCACGGCGAGGATTGAGCGGTCGCTCGACGAGAACGAGCAGGCACAGCGCCGCCTTCAGCGGGAGCAGGACGGCTCCGAGGTGAAATCCACCGAGCTTGAGCGCCTGACGGCCGAAGGCCTGACGCTGATCGAACGACGCAACTGCATGGACATGATGCGCGATCACGCCGCGACCGAGTTCGTCCATCACACGGGATCCACCTGGCGCCCCCGCACCGGCTCGATGGTGAACCGCCAGCACATGACCGCAGCGCTGATCGACAGCCGCGATTTCCTGGCCGCCAAGCGCCGCGCGGAAACCGAGGTGATGCTGCCCGCAGGCCCCAAGGTCGCCCTCACTGGCGGGACCGACTTCAACGATCACCGCCTGATCTGGGGCAAGCTCGATCAGGTCCGGACCAAATATCCCGACATGGTTCTTCTGCACGGTGGCAGCCCGAAGGGCGCAGAACTCATTGCCGCCAAATGGGCCGAGGCTCGGGGCGTGACGCAGGTCGCCTTCAAACCTGACTGGACCAAGCACGCCAAGGCTGCCCCCTTCAAGCGCAACGACGCCATGCTGGAGGTGCTGCCGGTGGGTGTTCTCGTCTTCCCGGGCACCGGCATCCAGGAGAACCTCGCCGACAAGGCCAAGAAGCTGGGCATCCCGGTCATGAAGTTCGAGAAGGGGGCATGAGCCCCCTTTTCCCCTCGCGGGGAAATCGAGGTGGAAGAGCAGGCTTCCACCTGATATTTTGGAAGAAAGCCTGCTGGATCACGATATGTCTCACTCTGTCGCTCAACTTGAGGTGTTCCCGACCGACCTGCAGATGCGGCGGATCGATCCAGCCTGCAACATGCGGCGGTTTTACCGCATGAGCATTCAGCCCGATCTCTTTGGGGGCGCCAGCTTGGTGCGCGAATGGGGCCGCATTGGCGCGCGCGGGCAGATGATGATTGAGCAGCATCCAGATGAAGGGCGCGCCGTAACCGCGCTGATGAAACTTGCGGCGATAAAGAAGCGCCGGGGTTATGCATGATGCGCGGCCGCGGTTCGAAAAGCGGGCAGACACAGGAAAACGAGGGGGAGATGGCACTCGACACTGACAAGATCGATGATGCGGCTCTCGCGATCCTTAGCCTGACGCTGCATTACGGCGATCAGGTCTGGAAGGGAATCGATTGGGCCATCACCAACCGGCTTTTCGAGAAAGGCCTGATTTTTGATCCCAAAAACAAGGCGAAATCGCTGAGCCTGACCCCAGAAGGGGTCGCGCATGCGCGGGAAATTCTCGCGCGGGAGTTCAGCAAGGCCGAGTGACGGGCGGCTTTGTCCCTGAGGATTCAACGGGTGGTCGCAACGCTTTAATCTTTTTGGAAAGATGGAGTGTTGAAGATGAAGTATCGGACGAGGACGTTCTACACCGACAAGCAGAAGTCTGAGATGTGGGATCGGTGGCAACGAGGCGAGTCACTGAGTTCTATTGGCCGCAGGTTTGATCGGGCATCTTCATCGATCTTTCCGCATCTGGCTCTGACCGGTGGCATTCGCCCGCCTGCGCGCACCCGGTCTCGGCTGGCCTTGAGCCTTGAGGAGCGCGAAGAGATTTCCCGTGGGTTGGCTCTGGACAGGTCTTTGCGGTCGATTGCAAGTGATCTTCGGCGTTCTCCTTCGACAATCAGCCGGGAAGTTCGCCGGAACGGAGGGCGCAAAGCGTATCGCGCGGCGTTGTCGGATCAACGCGCCTGGGACTGCGCAAGGCGGCCCAAAGCCTGTAAGCTCTCCTTCAACGCACACTTGTGTCGGTTCATTGCCCGAAAGCTGCGGCTGAAGTGGTCGCCTCAGCAGATCGCGGGATGGCTGATGCGCAGGCATCCGAAAGAAGAGCGAGACCGTGTGAGCCACGAGACCATCTATCGCAGCCTTTATGTGCAGACGCGGGGTGTTTTGAAGAAAGAACTTCAGCAATGCCTGCGCAGCCCACGCGCCATCCGCAGGTCCCGGCATGCGACCCAGAAGGGACTGAAACTGCGCAAGATCAAGGATGCAGTGCCGATCAGCGAACGCCCGCCCGAGATCGAGGATCGCGCCGTGCCTGGCCACTGGGAGGGAGACCTGATCGTTGGGGCCAATAACAGCTACATCGCCACGCTTGTTGAGCGGCATTCCCGCTTCGTGATGCTGGCGAAGGTCGCGAACAAAGACACGAAAAGCGTCATCACCGCCCTAATCAAGCAATCCCGCAAGCTGCCCAAAGAGCTTTACCGGTCGCTGACATGGGATCGGGGCTCTGAGATGACGGACCACGTAAAGTTCACCATGGCCACGAAGATCGACGTCTTCTTTTGTGATCCCCAATCGCCCTGGCAACGTGGCAGCAACGAGAACACCAACCGGCTTCTCAGGCAGTACTTCCCACGTGGCCTCGATATGTCGAGCTACAGTCAAGCGCAACTCAGTGCGGTTGCCAGACAGCTCAATGAGCGCCCGAGAAAGACCTTGCAATACGAAACACCAGCAGAGAAGTTCGCCCAGTGTGTTGCGGCGATCCGTTGAATCCGCACCCGCAGACCGAAGTTTTACCAGTAAAAATGCTGCGCTCTGCACGAACGGCCGCAATGCGAAAACTGCATCGCGGCACCAGATTGACGATCGAAAGTCTCTTGTGGGCCGCTGGCGTCTGTCTGGCGCGTTGTTGTAAATAGACACGGTTTCGCGCAAGCTTCTATCACTCGTGAGCCCATCGGGGTCACGTTGACAGGAAGGAGGGCCGGATGACCAAGACTGATCGGGCGATCGGAATTGTCGGCGGTACGGGCATGCTCGGGAAGGCGATCGCGGTTGCACTTCTCGATAGAAACGTTGTGGCCCCTGAACATCTGTGGCTCTCAAACAGAAGCGGAACTGCAGGCGCCTTCGCAGATCATCCAGGCGTGAACGTGACCAGCAGCAATCAGGAACTCGCCGACCGATGCGATGTCATACTGCTGGCCGTCCCGCCGGCATCGGCGCCGGGCATCTGTGTGGATGCGTCGGGCAAGCTTGTTCTGTCCGTCATGGCAGGAATTGCGCTGGCTGAGCTGGTGCGGATCACCGGTGCGAACCGCGCCATTCGTGCCATGAGCAGTCCTGCGGCCCAAGCGTCTCTGGCGTATTCGCCATGGTTCGCCAGCGCCGATGTGACCGACGAAGACCGTGCACTTGTGTCGACGATTTTTGCGGCGTGCGGACTTACTGATGAGGTCGACAGCGAAGCGCAGATCGAATGCTTTACCGCGATAACCGGGCCGGTGCCCGGATTTGTCGCCTTCTACGCCGCGGCAATGGTGGATTACGCCGTGCATCGGGGTATTCCGCCTAAAATTGCGGACCGCGCAATTCGCCAACTGTTCCTGGGTGCGGGGACGATGATGTCGGACGGCGAAATGACGCCCGCTGACCACGTAAAGTGGATGATCGGCTATGCCGGAACGACCGCCGCCGGTCTTGAGGCGATGAACCACTCCTCTATCACGGCAGAGATAGCGGAAGCGCTGGACGCAGCTGTCTCGAAAACACGGGTCATCGGACAGACAGAAAGTTGAACGTCCCGCTTATGCCATCGGAAAACATGTCGGCCCGCATGCCGACTCTCGAGGAAGTAGAATATGTCAACTGGATATGACGGCCGCTGCCTTTGCGGTAATGTCAGTTACGACACTGGAAGTGATCCACTTTGGGTGACCATCTGCTATTGCCGGTTCTGTCAGCGGGCTACGGGGTCTGACAGAATGATCGAGCCCATATTCGAGCGTGCGCCATTCACTTTCATTGGAAAAAACCCATCAATTTATACATTGCCGTCGGAAGGCAGTGGTAAAGATGTAAATGTCCATTTCTGCGCCGATTGTGGAACGAAGGTGGCGCTGACTTTTGAGCGTTGGTCCGACCGGATCGGAATCTATATTGGAACGCTGGATGATCCTGAAGCGATTTCGATAACGCCTGAAAACAGCAAGCATATCTTTGTCTCAGAGGCACGCGCCGGGACAATCTTGCCCCCGGGCTTCAAGACCTTCGATCGCCACGCCAGCGAAAATGATGGCACTGCAATCGAGCCTGCCATTCATACATCACCTTTCGTGTGTCAAGGCTGACACGTACCGCCATTAAGGGCCTGATGGTGGCTTCGTACCCAGGCACCGGTAATCCGACAGACAAAATGCTGCGCCCCGCACAATCGGCTGGTCTGGGGAAGCTGCAGTGCGGCGTAATACTGGCCAACGAATGTCTCTTGTGGGCCGAACACGATGCTGCACCTGCGAAATAGGCTTCCATGCTGCGATGTGCGTGACTGTAATGGTGAAGGTTTCGACATGGGCAAGCCCCGTAAGCGGGGCCGGGCTGCTGAGGCTCCGCCCTGAATTCCGACCTTGCTGTCTTCCTGTGCCAATACGTCTTGGTCTGTCTCATCCTGAGCCATCCCAAAACGTTTGCCACATGGTCGCCTTCACGATCCGCTTTCAGCCCTGACGGGTCTGCATCCCTCTTGCAAGGTGGACGCTGCCGCCGGGCGAAGCCGAGAGGCTCTAGTCTTCGCCACCTGGCATAAGACTCCGAAGGGCTATGCGTCTGGCTTCTGGTCGAACAGAATAACGTGCGCGCCTTCTTCACTGTCAGGGTTGCCTACCAGCACGAACGGCATATCCGACCCGTACTTCTCGTAGAGACAGCGGTATTTCATCTCGCCGCTGAGCGGATCGCGCACTTGGTCATAGCGAAAGCTGTGCTGAACGCCGTCTTCAATCCAGGCCTTGACGCCATCGGGGGTCACCAGTGCAAGCGGCGCGCCGTCCAGCAAGATTGTCTCGCCAACGTTGAAAATCTCTTTCATCTCATGGGTCTCCTATCGGTCTTCTTTGGTAGCGTTACAAACCGTCGTCGCCTTTGCAACGATCTCTGCCCCGCGTGTTCCCTCTCTCGGTGTCATTGGCCCGGATCACAATCGTGTCCTGCTCCGGTCGCTTGCGAACATTTTAGGGCTGGAGGCGGTCTATCCCGCGTCCTCATAGGGCTCGTACCTCAGGTTCGCGCCGTCCGCCTGATCAAAGTCATCGGACCATCTGGTACGGCGCATGCCGCAGCTCCATTGGAATACGACGCCGACCTCGACGTCTTCACCGTTTACCGTCGTCCAAATGACTTCGACGGGGTATCCCGCATACTTCTTCATGCTCTTCTCCTGACCTCCATTTGGTCGGAGCCGCAGTAATCAGGTGGCAGGTATCTGCCTGTCCCTATATATGCTTGGCCAACACAAAACGGAGTTTAGTAACTTGCTTTACAGGCCTCTACATATTGCGCTCTTTCTGGGCGCGGCTTCATCGGCTGTCGCTGCCGAGTGGGAGATCGGCTTGTCGCGAGGTCTGGAGACCTATGCTGCGACTGCAAACGACGGGACCTTGCTCTTAGTTTGCGATCCTGACCGTGTCTACAACCCAAACGAGAGCCATGCGTACTTTTTGTCGCGTCACAGCGATGACAAAGCGCCACAACGCATTGTCTTTCTCGCGGCGACCGGAGAGCAGGCTGCCTTTTCTGTGCAGGACGGGATCGCAACGCAACGGGATGCTGATCCTGCCGAATGGGCACAGCTCATCGATATGATCGAGGCGGGCGGTCAGATCGCTGTCGTGACCGCACGCGATGCCTTTACGCTGGATCAGGACGCGCTGCCCGGGCTTCGATGCCGCTGATCTTTTGAGCGAGTTCTTCGATCTCGGAGTGCAGCAGCGCCTTACCGAAGGCGGATAACAGCTGCGTCACCCCATAGACGTTGAGCGGGTCATCAATGCTTGTCTGCAGCGCCGCCACATGGGCGGCGTCGAGCCTGATCATCGATTTCATGAAGGGGGCACCAGTGCCTTTGGGCTCGGCCAGGCGTGGTCGTGCAGCGGAGGCAACCTCATGCCAGGTCGCGGTGTCGCGCAGGTTTTGCATGCGGGCGCGAACCGCTTTGATCAAGGCACGCCGAACGTAGTCCGGATCAAGGCCAGATCGTTCTGCCAGCGCCTCAATCCGTGCCTGATCCTCAGCTCCGATGCGCACGTAATAGGTTCGAGACTGCCCTTCGGTGCGAGTGCTGCAAGCATCATCCGCCACCGGCTGGGTGGATACCCCCGAGTTGATGCGCGCCGTTTCAGCCGCGGCTGCCTTTTCCCCTTTCCGGGGTTCATTCTTGACCACTGATTTTACCGCTGGGCCTTCTGTCGCGACCGCTTCCGCCGTACTCTGATCGAACGCGGCATATTTCGTGGCGCTCGTGGCGAACTGCCGCGACCGCGCCAGCCTGTCTTCGTTCGAGACAGCGGTCCCGGACCGGTTTGGAATCTTCCTAGCCATTGGCAGCATCCACCATGGCCTCGATGTCGCAAAGGACATCGCGGCACAGTGTCAGGGCTGAGGAAAGATGCCCCGCCTGCAACCGATGACGAAGATCCTGTTCATAAATGTCCCGCACGTATCCCAGCGGCCCGGTCAGCGGCATGCGCTGGATCGCAGTGAGATGGGGCACCGGCGTTGGTAGGAGCGGCAGGGTTGAAATCACCTCGAAGACCTCAAGGTCCTGCCGGTGAACCCTGCGTCTTGCCGCATCACGCTCAAAGTCATCGCCTGCGGTCACGAAATCGATCGCGCGTTTGTCCGCGTTCATCAATACCGCGGAAAACAGCGGGGCGGGGTCATCCGGCCCGAGGGTCTCGATCATGCGCATTACCCATGTCAGGGTTTTCAGGGCCGCCACGAAATCCGATTGTACCGGCACGGCCGGCACCAGGATCATGTCGCAGGCCAGCGCCAGTGTTTCGGTGTCGGGGTGCTCGCCGGGGCGGGTGTCGATCAGAACCAGATCAACACCTTCAGCCTCAAAGCTGTCCAGCGCGTGGTAAAGGCCTTCAACGGTCTCGGGGGCATCGGCCACGGTCAAGCCCGTGGGCCATGGAAGGCGTGGCAGATCACCGAAGTCGGCGCGCGCGCTTTTTGATTCCCATTCGAGGATCTGCTTGTCAGCATCCGCATCCATGACATGCACACGGCGGCCGCGTGCCAGCATGGCGGACGCAAGCATCTGTATGAGAGTTGTCTTTCCCGAACCGCCCTTCGCGGAGATGGCCGTCACAACAAGCATTCAATGTCTCCATAACGTATATTTTGTGCCGTTATGGCGATGCCTCGGGATGGCGTCCAGACCTTGCGCGATACAGACGTTCAACCTTTGGGTCAGACAGATGTGTATCTGCTGAGGCGATGTGCTGTTTTGGCGATCATCTGCGTACGCGTTCGGTCAATTGGTCAGCAGGTCACTCACGCCGACCGTGATTGCAGCGTCCATCCTTTTCGCCATCGCGTCGTTGTGGCAATTTCCCAATGCTGCCATCAGCCTTCGAGGTGTCGGGTCACCTGACCATCGACTATCCGTATCAGCGCCGACGTAATACGCACGGTGCTGCGCAGGCGTTCCAATCCCACAAGGTCTTCTTCTCCTTCCGGGAGAACCCCTTTGAGCATTCAACGCCAATGAAGGGATATCGTGTCGGCTGCGCCGACGTCATTCCCGCGCCTGTTCAGGATCCGGGCCGGGGTCCCGGATCGCGGCGCGGGGGAGGCGGTGTCCCTTCGGTCTGTTCGTTGTCGCGTGGGGTTTACAGCAGGCAAGGCCAAGACCCTGCCTGCTGATCACCGAAGGTGCGACAACGGACCGAAGGGACGTTGACAGGAACGGTATTGTGTATGACAAAACTTGTGCGGCGACTCATTAGAGTTTTCGTGTTTACAAAAACTATCTAATGATAGATCTTGCCGCCTATGTCCAAACGCCTCTCCACCATAGCCCGACAAGAGGTTCTCCGGCTCGCTGCTCAAGGGCTTGGCGATGGGGAGATCGCCGTGCGTGTTGGCTGCTCCCGGCCCACTGTCGCCCGCGTGCGGGCGCGCGGTGTGGTGACGGATCGAACCACAAAGGGCCGCGTGCTGCAGGTTCGGGTGTCCGCCCGTGAGGCTGAAGCATTCGAGGCGCTTGTGGCTGAGACGGGCATGACCACGTCGGGTTTGCTCCGGCACATGATCCGTCTGTCATCCGGCATTGTCGCGTTTCGCCGGGACGAGGTCACGGCGCTCAAGGCGTCGGCCAATCAGCTCAATGCCTTGGCGCGCAATCTTGTGCAGATGCTGAAGCTTGCCCATGCGGGCAAGCTGCGGTGGAACGCGCGCGACGCGGCAATGGTCGGTCGGCTTGCGGACCGGGCCGAAGAGGTTGCTCGGGCCGTGCAGGCTTTGCGCGCGGCCTCGCTGCGCGGGTCCTTCGTCCGGGTGTCCGATCTTCGGGACGTTGGGGAGGGGCAGCGCGATGGCTGAAACACGCACCCTCCAGCAGGCGGTATTGGGCGAGATTCTGCCTCATGTGGGGCGGCGGTCTGCAGCCATGGCAGGCGAAGCGCGCGTATCGTCGGGCCGTCGGCGTGGCACGTCCGGCGGGGCAGTTGCGGTAATGTCCTGGAACGCGCTGCGGGTGCCGCAAAGCGTGGTGAAGCGGGTCGGCACGGGCGGGTGTCATTCGCCAAAAGAGTTACGCCGACAGATGAAATACATTCTGCGCGACGAGGCGCGGGTCGCAGCCTGGTCGAACCAGATCGGCATCGATCGTGCCTTTGGCGAGCGCGGCATG
The DNA here is from genome assembly GCF_034377145.1 of Sulfitobacter sp. OXR-159. Classification (NCBI taxonomy): domain Bacteria; kingdom Pseudomonadati; phylum Pseudomonadota; class Alphaproteobacteria; order Rhodobacterales; family Roseobacteraceae; genus Sulfitobacter; species Sulfitobacter sp. OXR-159. Next base: position 76,929 of record NZ_CP139711.1, on the reverse strand, counting down.
GAAAATGTCATTGCCGATTGGAGTGCTTCCTGGTGCGGGGCGCCGAAACGGGGTCATACCGATCACATCATCCTGTCTTTTCCCAAGGGAACCGAGGCGGAATTGGCGGAAGCCATCTCGCGCGAATGGGCGCAGGAGGTGTTCGGCGGGGATTACCGGGATCGATATCGGTATGTGGCGGCCCTCCATTGCAACACAGACCATGTGCATGCCCATGTTCTTGTCGACAAGGTCGGGATGGAGGACGGCAAGTTCCTCTCGATCAGCCGCCATTCCGAGATCAGCTATGACATGATGCGCGAGCTGCATGCGCAGATCGCGGGCGAGCACGGGCTGGTACTGAACGCCTCTTCCCGTCTGTCGCGAGGCATCATGGAAAACGCCCCGCGGGACACTGATTTGCAGGCGGCCCGCAAGGAGGGACGGGAGCCAGTGGTTGCCCCGCTGGATCCTGAAAGCCGCGCTCTGCGAGAGGCCGAGATACGCAGACACGCCGAGGGGTATCGGCAGCTGGCGCAACTTGCGGGGATGGGCCTGGAGGCCGACACCCCTCCGGATGGATGGATGGGGCGCATCGCGGAGGGCGCAGAGCTTGCCGCCACCAACTTGATGAAAGGAATGCCGGTGAAAGAAGGGTTTGCCGAAGGGGTTGATATCCCCGCTGCCGGAGCGGATGTGATCGGTCGTCTGATCGCCGCCCGCGAGACATTGCAAGCGGAAGCCGACACCGCGTGGAGCGCCATTCAGGACATGGCTCCCGGTGCCGAAAAGGTCGAACTGGAACAGCTCTTTGCGGGGCAGGCCCGCGAAATGGGCACGCTTCTGGGCCGCGACTTTCTTGCGGATCATTCTTCATCGGTATCGCCCGAGCGAGATCCCTACAGTGTGCAGGGGATAGCGGGGCTGGCTGCACGGGCAGCAGAGGAGGGCAATCCGCTCGTCGCCGAGGCCGATGCTGCATTGGGTCATTTCAGAGCGGAGTTGGCGCGCGTTCTGGCACCGATGGAGGCACGACTCGAGGAGGCGGGCAGCAGTATCGAAGAAGTTGCTGCCCGTTTCACCGCACCCCATCGCAGCGAGGCGCAACTCGAAGCCTCACGCCCAGTGGACGCCCAGGAGCGCTCGGACTGGCTTCGGCTCGAACGTGACCTGCAGGCGCGCGCGCATGATGTTTTTGCGGGGCTGCACATGGATCGTGATCTTTTGGCGGATCTGGCGCGTCAGGACATTCTCGACGCGGGGCAGGGCAGTCGCCTTGCCGACATCGCCACGCTGGACAAGCTGATCTCCGACGTGCGGCAAGACCTGCGCGACGGGGATATGGATCAGCTGGCCGCTGGCCGGATCGATCCGCTCATGGACCGCATCGAAGACCCCGGTCTGCGACAAGCCGTGTTCTCGGAGCTAAAGGCCATCGCCGCAGTGGATGCGGGCGATGACATTACCGGGCGCGACAGCGAACCAGCCGCCACCTACCGGACCCGGATCGAGGCTTTCGAGCGCGCCGAGGAGCGGGGGCGCGACCGGGACGATACCAGTGGCGATTACGGCCTCTAGAGGATTCAAAACATGCTGCATGCAATGGAAAGCCGTTGGCGGTATCCAATCGCCATCCTGCTCGGTCTCGGTGTTGGCACCTGGATCGGTGCCGCGATCGCCACGCTCTATCTGATGGCGCGATTTGGCGAAGACCTGGGTGGGTTCGATATTTTCGAACTTTGGCTGCTCAATCTGTCTGATCCACGGGTCAAGGCAAACCCTGCGGTGGAACATACTGCGTGGCTCATCACGGCACTTCCTGCCCTGCTTCTGGCGGCGACAGGAGCGACATCCGTTCATCGCGGGTCGCTCACCGATTATGATGATGCGCATTTCCAGTCGCGTCCCGAGCTCCGCCGCAACCGTATGTCTGCGTCTCTTTCCCAGAACGGCTTTCTGTTCGGCAAGCTCGGGTCACCTGCGTCCCGCGCGCCTTTCGTGTCGGCCACGCCAGATCGCTTCCCACACGCAATGATGATCGCGCCAACGGGCCGGGGCAAAGGGGTAGGCTTCGTTTTGCCGAACCTTTTGCACTTCCAGGGCAGTGCCGTGATCCTCGACGTCAAGGGCGAGAATTTCGAGAAGACATCCATCCACCGCCAAAAGGCGCTGAACAATCAGGTCTGGTACTTTTCGCCCTATGACTACGTTCAGCCCGAGGGCAAGAACGGGCCCGTCCTGACCCGCACGCACCGGTTCAATCCTCTCCAGCGCATTGCCGATCTGCCCAGCCCCGAGCAGCAATACACCGCCGTCAACACCATGGCGGACTTGTTCCTCATCGTCGAAAGCGTGAACGCGCAGAGCTTTTTCCAGGCCGGACGCAGCCTGTTCGTGGCGTCTTGCCTCTATGCCATCGAGACCGGCAAGCCGACGATCGGTGAGGCGCTGCGGATCATGACTGGCGGCGGCAATAAAAAGGAATTCTACAAACGGGCCGCCATGCAGACCGCGAACCCGGTGGTGGCAGAGATTTTCCTGAGCATGGCCGACGAAGTGGACAAGATTCTCGATTCCTATGTCAGTGTGATCCGCGGGGCCGGATTGGAGCTTTGGCTCGATCCGGCGGTGGACCGGGCAACACAGGCAAGCGATTTCGACTTCGGGACGTTCCGACGAAAGCCACAGTCGCTCTATATTGTCGTGCAGCCGGAGCACCTGAAAACACTGGCCCCCCTGATCCGGCTCCTGTTCGCCGATGCCATCGCATGTCTGCAGCGCGCGCATCCCGGACCGGACGAGCCACATCCCGTCATGTTCCTGATGGATGAATTCGACCAACTGGGCAAACAACCCCTGGTCTTGCAGAGCATCAAGACGATCCGCTCCTATGGCGGGCGGCTCTTTATCATCTCGCAGTCGATCCCCGGTCTTGAGGGCATCTATGGCGAAACCGACCGCCGCGCGCTGCAGGCCGGTGCGGGTGTGCAGATCTACATGACCCCGCAGGATGATCGCACCGCAGACGTGCTGTCCGCAGCCCTCGGCAAGCGCACGATCGTGGGCAAGACCAGATCACAGGCAACCGTGCGCAAGCTCTCTGAGAGCGCAAATATCAGCCGTCGCTCGGAAGAAAGGGCGCTTGTATCCCCCGCTGAATTGCTGCGTTTCCCGCTCGACAAGGTCCTTGTCCTGCCCGAGGGGCAATATCCCATCAAGGCGGATCACATCCGCTACTATGCGGACCGGCATTTTGAGGAGATCGACAAAGCACGGCAAGGGCATGCCTTGCCCTATCCTCCTGCTGCAGCGCCAGTCTCGAACAGGCCGAAGAAAATCACCCTCGAGCAACCAGAACCCGCAGCACCCGCGGCGATCTCCATGGGCGACAAGGAATTCGAGACTGCGGTCCAGACCTATACAGGCGCGCTACAGGGATACGCAGAAGCCGCCAGGGCAAAGCCAAAGAAAACACGATCTGGTCGTAGGCAACGGAGCTCAGGCTTGGCCGGAACTAGTACAGCCTGACCACTTCTAAATCATTAAACAAATAAAAACCAAGGCTTAAGAAGCGCTTACGATCCTAGTCTGGGCTTAGGTAGTGGATTAAGGTGATGGGGTGGCCGATGGCCGAATGCTTGGAGAAGGGCTGACGCTTGGCTTCGCCCAAGGCTCCGAGTTATTCTTTTTGGCAGTGTAAACAGCTTTGCGCATTTATTTTCAAAGCGTTGCACATTCTGCCGCGAGAGTTAGTGTGACATCATTTCCGAACATATGACCTATGGGGGAACTTTTGCGGATTGTCGACAACACAACCACGCTGCTGGGAGATGATCTGAAAAGCGAGCTGTCCGGCGCGTCGAAATTTCGGGTCGCCGCCGCGTGCTTCTCTATTTACGCATTCGATGCCCTGAAAACGGAATTGAGTGAACTAAAAGAGTTCGAGTTCATTTTTACCACACCGACGTTTACCCCAAACGGTGCGATCGACCGCATCAAGAAGGAGAAGCGTGAGTTTTTCATTCCCAAAGGGCGAGCGGCAGAAACGCTTTCAGGCAGCGAGTTTGAAATTCAGCTTCGGAACAAGATGACCCAACGGGCGGTCGCGCGGGAATGTGCCAACTGGATCCGCAAAAAGGCGCGCTTCAAGTCGAACGTCACATCAGCACCGATGCAGCAGTTCGGACATGTGCAGCGGTCCGAGACCGGTGCGGCCTATATGCCGCTGTCAGGGTTTACCGCTGTTGACCTCGGGTATCAGCGCGGGGATGCGGTCTCAAGCTACACACAGGTCATGGATGAGCCCCAGTTTGCGCAGACCTACCTGAACCTCTTTGACCAGATCTGGAATGATGAGGAAAAGCTGCGAGATGTCACGGCCGAAGTCCTTGAGCACATCGAGTCCGTGTACCAGGAGAATCCTGCCGAACGGGTCTACTTCATGATTCTGTTCAACCTGTTCAGCGACTTCCTGAGCGAGATCGATGAGGACGTTCTGCCTAAGGATCGAACCGGTTATCTTGAAAGTCTTGTTTGGCAGAAGCTCTTCAATTTCCAGCGAGATGCCGCCGTCGGCGTTATCAACAAGCTGGAAACTTATAACGGGTGCATTCTGGCCGACAGTGTGGGGCTGGGCAAAACCTTCACGGCTCTGGCGGTGGTGAAGTATTACGAACTGCGCAACAAGGACGTTCTGGTCCTGTGCCCGAAAAAGCTAGCAGACAACTGGCGCAACTATAATGCAAACCTGACCACCAACATTTTCGCCAAGGACCGGTTTCGATACGACGTGTTGTGCCATACGGACCTTTCACGAACGTCTGGCGAGTCATTCGGGATGCGGCTCGATCGTGTGAACTGGGGCAATTACGATCTGGTCGTCATCGATGAATCCCACAACTTCCGGAACAACGATGTCTACAAGGATCGCGAAACCCGTTACCAACGTCTGATGAACCAGGTGATCAAGGCCGGGGTCAAGACCAAGGTCCTGATGTTGTCGGCGACGCCGGTTAACAATCGTTTCACAGATCTGAGAAACCAACTGGCGCTTGCCTATGAAGGGCATTCAGATGCCCTGAGCAAGAACCTGAAAACCAAGACCAGCGTGGAAGAGATATTTCGTCGCGCGCAGACTGCGTTTAACGTCTGGTCCAACTTACCCCCGGATCAAAGGACGCCAGCCTCCATCCTAAGGGCACTGGATTTCGATTTCTTTGAGCTGCTCGATGCGGTGACGATCGCGCGATCCCGCAAGCATATCGAAACCTTCTACGACACGGCGGACATCGGCAAGTTTCCAACGCGACTGAAGCCGTTGTCACATCATCTGCCGATCACGCACCGTGACGACGTCATCGGCTTCAATGAGATATTCGCCCAGCTGAGCGACCTGAAAATGGCCGTCTATGCACCGGTCAACTATATCCAGCCCAGTCGTTTGAAAAAATACGAAGACCTCTATGACACCAAGACGGAGGGCGGCAAAGGCACGCTGAAACAGGCTGACCGCGAGAAGAGCCTGCAAGCCTTGATGACGACCAACCTGCTCAAGCGGTTGGAAAGCTCTGTCCATGCATTCCGCAAGACCCTTGGCGCGCTGTCCGGCAATATCGGCCGGACGCTGGATGCCATTGCCCAGTTCGAGGCTTCCGGCGGTGCAGCGACGGTCGAGGATTTGGACATCGACCTGGAAGCTGTTGCGGACGAGGATGACGACTTCGCCGATTTCTCTGTAGGTAAGAAGATCAAGATTGATCTGGCAGATATGGACGTCACGGCCTGGAAGCAGGAGTTGTCGGTCGACAAGATCATCATCGATGGCCTGATTGCCGAGATGGAGAAGGTCACGCCCGAAGACGACGCGAAGCTTCAGCATCTAATTGCCGAGATCGCCGGAAAGATGGCCAACCCTCTGAACCCCGGCAACCGCAAGGTGGTCGTTTTCACCGCCTATGCCGATACCGCGAACTACCTGTTCGATCAGCTCGCGCCGCATTTCGCCGAGGCGCAGAATATTCACAGCGGCATTGTAACCGGATCGGGCAATCCGCGAACCACGCTCAAGAAATACTATGACTTCCAATCCGTCCTGACGCTCTTTGCCCCCCGCGCCAAAGAGAAGGACAAGATCATGCCCGATGATCCGGCTGAGCTGGACATCCTGATCGGCACCGACTGCATATCCGAGGGGCAGAACCTTCAGGATTGCGACTACCTGATCAACTATGACATCCACTGGAATCCTGTTCGCATCGTCCAGCGGTTCGGCCGGATCGACCGCATCGGCTCGCCCAACACCCAGATCCAGCTGTCCAACTACTGGCCCGACATCAGCCTGGATGAATACATCAACCTCAAGGAACGCGTCGAGAACCGGATGCACATCGTCGACATGGCGGGCACCGGCGAGGATAACGTGCTCACCTCCAAAAGCTCGGACGTCGCCTACCGCAAGGACCAACTTCAGCGCCTTCAGAACGAGGTCATCGAGCTGGAAGACGTCAAGACCGGCATTTCCATCACCGACCTGGGCCTGAACGACTTCCGGATGGACCTGCTCAACTACCTCAAGACCCATGATGACCTGCCGCGCATGCCGCATGGGTTGCACACGGTCATCCCGTCGGACCCCAAGCGCGGCCTGCATCCCGGCGTGATCTTCACGCTGCGCAACATTCATGACAGCGTGAACGTGGGCCAGCAGAACCGACTGCATCCTTATTACCTGATCTATATCGGCCAGAATGGTCAGATCATCGCGGATCAGACACAGGTCAAACGCCTGCTCGATCTGATCCGGTCGGGCTGCAAGGGGGTCACGCAGCCCATTCGCGACCTTTGCACCGCCTTCAACGCGGAAACGCAGGACGGGCGCAGGATGGGCACCTACTCAAACCTGCTCAACGACGCGATCCGCTCGATGATCGAGGTCAAGGAAGAGCGCGACATCGACAGCCTGTTCTCGGGCGGGCATACCACGGCGCTGACCCAGACCATCGCGGGGCTGGAGGATTTCGAACTTATCGCCTTCATCGTGGTGCGCGACCCATGACGCTGTATCAATACCCGCCCCAGACCGCGCTCAAACGCGTGATCCCCAAGACCCGCATCTATGACGGGGCCGCCGCCAGCACGGCGCTGCGCGACCGTTTCGTGCGCGAGGTGGATCAGATCACATGGGCGCACAAGCTCGCCCCGGAAACACTGAACCTGCCTGCGACAGCCGCCGTGCCGGAAATTCAGGTGTTCCGCGTCACGCTCAAGGGCGACGCGCTGCATGACGACATTTTGCGTGCTATTGACCGCGCCATTCCCTTCCCGCTGCTGTTCGAGCTGGTGGCGGGGGACCGCATCCAACCCGCCGCCGCCTACAAACGCCCGTCCGAGGCGGAGCGCGGCAAATGGGTGCTGTCCGATCCCTTGCGGGGGGAGTGGACCGCGCATGACGCCCCCCGCGCGCCCTTGCCGGTGGCGGTCAACATGGGTGTGCTCTATGAGCGGATGCTGTCCGCGCTGATGCCGGTGACGCCGGTGCCGGGCGAGGATGTGGAGAGCCGCCTTGCGCGACTGGCGGCAATCAGGGCAAAAGAACGTGAGATTGCGCAGCTTCAATCGAGATTGAGGCGCGAAAGCCAGTTCAACATCAAGGTGACGCTGCACGGCCAATTGGCCGAGGCACAGGCGGCCTTTGACCATATGAAAGACCCGGGAAAAACGGGCGGGGGAAAACCATGAGTGACGAGATTGAAAAGCTGAAGATGCACAGCCCCGACCTGACCGCGCAGAACGTGGAGCGGATCGCGGCGCTGTTTCCGGGCTGTGTGACGGAAAGCACGGGGCCGGACGGGACGCTGCGCCGCGCCGTGGATTTTGACCTGCTGCGGCAGGAACTGTCCGACAGCATCGTGGACGGTCCGCAAGAGCGGTATCATCTGGACTGGCCGGGCAAGCGGCAGGCGCTGATCACCGCCAATGCGCCGATAGCGAAAACCCTGCGGCCCGTGCGGGCGGAGTCGGTGGATTTCGACACCACCCGCAACCTGTTCATCGAGGGCGACAACCTTGAGGCGCTGAAACTGCTGCAAGAGACCTATCTGGGCAAGGTCAAGATGATCTACATCGATCCCCCCTATAATACGGGGAATGATTTTATTTATGATGATGATTTTTCTGTTAGCGCAAATGATTATTTTGAGGGCACTAGCCAGTCAGATACTGATGGCAACCGTCTGGTGGCGAACACAGAATCAAATGGGAGATTTCATTCGGTGGTGTCTCGAATCTGGTGGAAATTCTCCGGCGGCGTTCTCCGAGCATGGGGATTTGGGCCTGATCAAGCCGCGAGGTCAAGGCTGATTGGAGCGATGGGCTGAGCCAAGGTTTCCCAACCGTCCACTTTCCGCATCTGGATCTGGCCCGATGCCATCAGCGCCCAAAGGAGCATCGGCACGGTTTCGGCGCAGGGCAGCACGGTCTGGGTCTTGATGCGGCGGCGGAACTCCTCGTTCAGGCGCTCAATGGCGTTTGTCGTCCGGGCCGATTTCCACTGCGATGGGTCCAGCCGCGTGAAGGTGAATAGCCGGTCACCGGCCTCTTCCAGGCTGTCCGCCACCGCGCGGCACTTCAGCCGCCATTTGCGCAGGAACGCCTTACGACGTTTGTCGATTTCGCCCGCATCGTCAGCATAGATCATGTCGCGGTAATCCTCGGTCAACTCGTCCTGCATGCGTTTCGGGGCGTGGCCGAGAAGATTGCGGTGCTTGTGAACGGTGCAGCGCTGGATCGGCAGGTCCTCGCCCCAGAGCGCGACGAGGGCGGCCTCAAGCCCTGGCGCGCCGTCGACAATGACAAATTCCGGTCGCTTCAGGCCACGCGCATCGAGATCGCCGAGAAACTCGGCCCAGGCAGCCTTGCTTTCACCGCCCATATTCATGATCGAAAGCAGCACCTTCTGCCCGTCCCGGCGTATGCCAATGGCCGCCAGCACCGAGATGTTCGTGGCGCGTCTGCCGATGCGTGTCTTGATCACCGTGCCGTCGAGGATCAGCCGGACGATGTCCTCATTGGCCAGATCGCGCGCGACCCAGGCGTCCCAGTCGACCTTCACCTTGCGCCAGGCCCGGCTGACCACGTCCTTGCTTACCGCGCCCTGAAACAGTCCATACAGTGCCCGCTTCACCCGTCGTGTGTTGGTGCCGGCCAGATAGACCGAAGCGATGAGGGCTTCAGCCTTCTTGGTCAGCCGCTGGTAGCGCGGCAGCGCCTTCGAGCGCCATTCCGTGGTCTTGCCAGCCTCATCGACGGCGCGGGCGCGCGGCACACTTATCGTCTCGGTCCCAAATGTGCCGATCAGCTGACGCTCCCGGTGGCCGTGCCGGTAGCCCGTGAGTTTGCCGGGGCGGCGATCATAACGGCAGCGCCCCAGAAACGCCTCCAGCTCCTCTTCGAAAACCGCCTCGATCGTAGCGCGGATATTCTCCCGCAAGCGATCCTCGATCGGATCATGGCCCGCTTCATTGGACAGTAGCGAAAGCGCGGCAGTGTCGGTATCGTTCTTCATGGCGTGATCTCCCTGGCGGTTGCTGCCGCCGGTTGGGTGGGTTCAAGTCACCCGGAGATTACGCCACCTTCGAATTTCCACCACCTTCGCGACACGACCTTTCATTCAGACTGGCTTTCAATGATTGCCCCAAGGCTTCGACTTGCCAAAAACCTTCTTGCGGATGATGGAGTTATTTTTATCTCAATTGATGACCACGAGGTTCAAAACCTTAGGAACTTAGGGAATGAAATTTTTGGCGAGCAGAACTTTGTTACATCTGTTATTTGGCAAAGAGTATTTTCCCCCAAGAATTCTGCTCAATGGTTCTCTGAGGATCATGATTATGTCCTAATATTCGCGAAAAATAAGAACACATGGCGCCCCAATCTTCTGCCGCAAACCGAGGAGATGATTTCGAGGTATAAGAATCCGGACAACGATGAGAGAGGGCCTTGGACTTCAAGCGACCTTGCCGCAAGAAATAGGTATGATGCAGGTCTCTATGCAATAACATGTCCGTCGGGCAGAGTCATTGAGGGACCACCGAAAGGGCGATACTGGGGGGTAAGCGAAGAAAATTTCCAGCGGTTAAATCAAGAGAACAGAATTTGGTGGGGCGCTGACGGAAATAACATGCCTCGGCTCAAGCGTTTTCTTTCCGAAGTTAAGCAGGGGATAACACCTCAAACGCTTTGGTTCTACAAAGATGTTGGTCATACGCAAGATGCCAAGAAAACGCTTCTGAAGTATGTTCCATTTGAAAATACTGAGAATGTTCTCAATTCTGTTAAGCCTGTGGCTTTGATCCAGAGAATGATCCAGTTAGCCACTGATGCGCAATCACAGGACATTGTGTTGGACTTTTTCAGTGGAAGCGCGCCAACCGCCCATGCTGTGCTAGAGCAGAATAAGGCTGATGGTGGAAATCGTCGATTTATCGGTGTTCAGGTGGCGGAACCTTTGCGCATTCCCGAGTCGAAGATGAAAACTATTTTCGACATGGGTAAGCTTCGAGTGGAATCTGTCATTTCCGAGATGAAGAAAGAGGGCATAGAGAGCCTCGGCTTTCGCGTGCTGAAAATCGACAGCTCGAACATGGCCGATGTCTATTACACCCCCGACGCCACAACACAGGCCGACCTGCTGACCCGCGTGGACAATATCAAGCCGGATCGCACCCCCGAAGACCTGCTGTTTCAGGTGCTGCTGGATTGGGGCGTTGACCTGACCCTGCCCATCACCCGCGAGAGCGTCGCGGGCAAGACCGTCTTCACCGTCGCCGGCACCGCCCTGATCGCCTGTTTCGACAATGGGGTGGATGAAACCCTTGTCAAAACCCTCGCCACCCGCCACCCCCTGCGCGTGGTGTTCAAGGACACAGGCTTCAAGGACGACGCGACCAAGATCAACGTCCGCCAAATCTTCAAATCCCTGTCGCCCGACACCGAGGTCAAGGCGATCTGATGACCCCCGCCGCGCTGCGCCTCAAACTGACCGACCTGATCACCACCTGGGAAAACGAGGTGGTCGAGTTCAAGGAGGCGTCCAATTCCTATTCCACAGGGGATATCGGGAAATACTTCTCGGCCCTGTCGAATGAGGCAAACCTGAAGGACGTCGACGCGGGCTGGCTTGTGTTCGGGGTGAACAACAAAAGCAGGACTGTCGTGGGGACGGATTACCGGCCCGCCCCCGCGCATCTGCAAAGCCTGAAACAACAAATTGCCGAAGGTGCAGACCCGACAACCACATTCCGGCAAATCCATGAGGTGGATGTGGACGGCAAGCGGGTTGTCATGCTGGAGATTCCGCCCGCGCCAAGGGGTATTCCCATTGCGTGGCAGGGTCAGACCTATGCGCGGGCGGGGGAAAGCCTGAGCGCGCTTGGCTTTGCGAAGCAAGATGAGATCCGCAACCAGACCCTGCATGACGATTGGAGCGCGCAGTTGGTGGACGGCGCCACGCTGGATGATCTGGACCCCGTGGCAGTGGAGCGCGCGCGCAGTGACTTTGCCCTGAAGCATCAAAACCGGATCAATGCGGATGAGGTGCGCGGGTGGCCAGTGGCGACCCTGCTGGACCGCGCGAAGGTGACCCAACGCGGACAGGTGACCCGCACGGCGCTGTTGCTTTTGGGGCGCGCGGAAAGCGCCTATCTGCTGTCGCCGCAGCCCGCACAGATGACATGGAAGCTGGTCGGACCGGAAACGGCCTACGAACACTTCGGCCCGCCATTCCTGCTGGCAACCTCGCAGCTGTATCAACGTATCCGCAACATTCAGCTGCGCCTGCTCCCCGATGACGAGCTACTGCCGCATGAGGTGTCGAAATACGACCAGAAGGTGGTGCTTGAGGCGCTGCACAACTGCATCGCCCATCAGGATTACCGCCAGAACCAGCGGGTCATCGTGACCGAGCGGCCGGATCGCTTGGTGTTGGAAAACGCCGGCCGGTTCTTTGAGGGCGCCCCCGAGGATTACGTGCGCGGCGACAAGACGCCGAGGGGCTATCGCAACCCCTATCTGGTGCAGGCCATGGTCGAGCTGAACATGATCGACCAGATGGGCTATGGCATTCAGCGGATGTATGAAACGCAGCGTCGGCGCTACCTTCCGATGCCGGATTACGAGGTGTCGGGCGATGCAGTGGTGATGACGGTCTATGGTGGGGTGGTCGATCCGGCCTATACACGCGTTCTGATGGAAAACGGCGGCTTGAAGCTGACCGACGTGCTGGCGCTGGACCGGGTGCAGAAAAGGTTGGAGGTGCCGGATGCGGCGATCCAGGCTCTGAAGCGCAAGGGGCTGGTTGAGGGGCGCAGGCCGAACCTTCGTGTGTCGGCCGCCGTAGCAGCCGCGTCTTCCCGGCAGGCCGAGTATATCAAGACCAGCGCTTTCGATGATCAGCATTATGCCGATCTGGTGCTCAAGTTTTTAAGTAAGTTCGGCAGTGCCTCAAGAAAGGAAATCGACGAACTGCTGTGGGACAAGCTCAGTGATGCGCTGAACGATGCGCAGAAAAAGAGCAAAATAGGCAATATTCTCACTAAGTTACGTGTGGATGGGGTGATTTTCAACGCAGGGTCAAGGACCGCGCCGGAATGGAAGGCATGCGAATGAAACGCGAACACCCTAAGAAAGCATCTAAGAAAGAACAGCCCGATTTAAGAAAGCGACAGTCATGAAAATCAAGTTCAAGTCGCAACCCTATCAGACCGATGCCGTCGATGCGGTGGTCGATTGCTTTGAGGGCCAGCCCCGGCAGGATGTTCTGAAATACACCATCGACCCCGGCGCAGACCGGCAGGCCAAGATGGAGGTGGAGGGTTTTGGCAACGCCCCTGTCAAGCTGCCCGAGGACGTCTTGTTGGAGAACATCCGCAAGGTGCAGCGCGGCGCGATGCTGCCCCCGTCGGACAGTCTGACGCATCACACCGATGACAAGGGCAAGACCAAGCCCGCCAGCTACAAGCCCGGCGCGCAGATCAACCTCGACGTCGAGATGGAGACAGGCACGGGCAAGACCTATGTCTACATCAAAACCATGTTCGAGATGCACAAACGCTATGGCTGGTCCAAGTTCATCATCATGGTGCCCAGCGTGGCGATCCGCGAAGGGGTGGCCAAGTCGATCCAGATGACGGCTGAGCATTTCCAGCAAGAATACGGCAAGAAGGTCCGGGCGTTCGTCTATAATTCAAAGCGGCTGCACGAGCTGGAGAGCTTTTCGTCGGACGCGGGCATCAACGTGATGGTGATCAACGTTCAGGCCTTTAACGCGTCAGGGGCGGATAACCGGCGGATCTATGACGAGCTGGACGATTTCCAGTCGCGCAAGCCCATCGACGTGATCGCCAAGAACCGCCCCATCCTGATCCTGGACGAGCCGCAGAAAATGGAAGGGCCGGCGACGCAAAAAAGCTTACCGCTGTTCAACCCGCTGTTCATCCTGCGCTATTCGGCGACGCACAGAACCGTCCACAACAAGGTGCATCGTCTGGATGCGGTGGATGCCTTCAACAGGAAGCTGGTCAAGAAAATCAAGGTGCGCGGTGTGGAAACCAAAGGCCTGAGCGGGACGAACCCCTATCTGTTCCTGCACCGGATCGAGACCTCAAGCGCCGCGCCGGTCGCCTGGGTGGATATCGAGGTCAAGATGCAGAGCGGGATCAAACGTGTCGCCCGCAAACTGGAACAGGGGCGCAACCTGTTCGATCTGTCCAAGGGGCTGGAGGTCTACAAGGATTTCGTTGTCAGCAATATCGACGCCCGCGATGACACGGTGCATTTCACCAATGGTGATGAACTGCACGCGGGTGAGGCGTCGGGCGATGTGACGGAACGCGACATCCGGCGCATTCAGATCCGCGAAACGATCTCGGCCCATCTGGAACGCGAACAGGCGCTGTTCGCGCGTGGGATCAAGGTGCTGTCGCTGTTTTTCATCGACGAGGTGGTGAAGTATCGTGACTACGACCAGGCTGACGAGCAGGGCGAATATGCCAGGGTGTTCGAGGAAGAATACGCGCAGGCGGTTGACGAGCTACTTGCTGAGTTGCCGCTGGAGAATGTGGAGTATCGCGACTATCTGACCGGGATCGAGGTGGGCAAGACCCATCGCGGTTATTTCTCGATCGACAAGAAGGGGCGGATGACAGACCCCAAGGCTGCCGCCCGTGGCGAGTTGGCGGGCCAATCGACAGAACCCAGTGATTACGATCTGATCCTGAAGGACAAGGAGCGGCTGTTGTCCTTTGAGGAACCCACGCGTTTCATCTTTTCCCACTCAGCCCTGCGAGAAGGTTGGGACAACCCCAATGTCTTCGTGATGTGCATGCTCAAGCACAATGAAAGCCAGAACACCATCTCACGGCGTCAGGAAGTCGGGCGCGGTCTGCGGATCGCGGTCAATCGCAATGGCGAGAGGATGGATCATCCGGTGACCGTGCATGACATCAACGTGCTGACCGTAGTCGCATCGGAGAGCTACAAGGGGTTTGTGACAGCCCTGCAGAAAGAGATCGTCGAGAACCTGTCGGCTCGGCCCAAGCAGGCGGATGCCGAGTATTTTGATGGCAAGACGTTGAAAACCGGCGATCTGGAGTTGGTCTTGGACAAATCGCTTGCCAAAAAGTTGGAGCGCTTCCTGATCAAGAGCGACTATGTCGATGAAGATGGCCACATCACCGCCGCCTATCACGAGGCCCGTAGGTCGGAGGAACTGGCAGAGCTTCCCGAGGAGCTGGAAGCCCATCGCGATGCCGTCTTCGCGCTGATTGACACCGTTTTCAATGGCAGGGCCATCGACGACATGTTCAGCGACGGGCGCACCCCAAAGAGAAACCGGCTGAATGAAAATTTCCAGCGCAAGGAGTTTCAAGAGCTTTGGCGCCGGATAAACCGAAAGGCCGTCTATCAGGTCGAGTTCGACAGCGTCGCACTGGTCCAAAGCTGTATTAACCGGTTGGAAAGCGAACTGCAGGTTGCGCCGCTGCAATATCTGGTGACGGAGGGTGCCTTGTCCGATGACGTGACCGATGAAAACCTTCGGGATGGCAGTGCCTTCGTGCAGGGGAAAATTCGGTCTGAGAGCGGCAAGAGTGCACATTCACGCGTGTCATACGATGTCATCGGATCAATTGCTCAGAATACTGATTTGACACGCAAGACCGTGGGCGAAATCCTGGCCGGGATCCAACCGGCAAAATTTGGTGAGTTTGCCAAGAACCCTGAACAATTCATCGCTGATGCCTCGCACTTGATCCAAGAGCAAAAAGCAACCGCGATCATCGAAAAGCTGACCTACGATGCGGTCGAAGAGCGCTATGATTCCGAGCTGTTCACGGCGGGCGAAACGGGCAACGACTTCAAGAAGGCGACTGAGAAGCTGAAGAACCACGTCTATGATTATGCGATCGTGGATTCAAAGGTAGAGCGCGACTTTGTCAGGGATCTCGATACAAGCGCAGAGGTTGTCGTTTACTCCAAACTACCACGCGGCTTCCTGATCCCGACACCCGTTGGTGACTACAACCCGGATTGGGCGATCGCGTTCAAAGAAGGCGGTATCAAGCATCTCTACTTTGTCGCAGAGACCAAGTCTGACCTCCCCTCGATGAAGATGCGTGAACTGGAACAGACCAAGATCAAATGTGCCCGAAAGTTCTTTGACGAAATCGGTCGACGGATCAATGACAACAGCGTCAAATATGATGTGGTCACCAGCTACTCTGAACTTATGACGCTGGTGAAAGATGTGGGGTGAAGAAACCGCGGTATCTCCCTCGAGTTTCCTGTTGACGCCAAACAGACCATTTTCCGCTTGCAGATCAGGGTGCCCCGTTAAGCATCATCGCTGTGTGCAGGCCCTCTGTGGCGGACTAGCAGATCCCCTCAAGGATTTGAGCTGCCAGGCACCCACACCTGTTCGACCCCACGTCTTCCGTCTTTCCGACCAAGCTGCACCACGACATCGATGCTGGACGCGGCATAGCGCCTTACCTCCTCAAAGCTCATATTGATGCCCACCGACATGACCATGAGGGCAAGGCGGTCGAGCGCCTTCTGCGCGGTATCGGCGTGAATTGTGGTGAAAGAGCCTGAATGGCCGGTGTTGATCGCGTCGAGGAAGGTCTTGCACTCATCGCCGCGCAACTCGCCAAGAATGATCCGGTCAGGACGCATGCGCAAAGAGGTCTCCAGCAATTTGGCCGCGGTGCGCTCACTTGAGGGGACACGGTCAGCCTTGAGCATCGCGCGATTGGGCTGCGGAGGAAAGAGCTCGAATGCGTCCTCGATGGTCACGATACGCTCCGTCTTGGTCACCAGCGCGAGAAGCGCCCGGGCAAAAGTCGTTTTGCCCGTGGACGTCCCGCCGCTGATCATGATGTTCAACCGCTCTTCGATGCAGAGTTTCATGGCGGCTCGAATATCCCCCGCCTGCGTCAGTGCGATCACCCGTTCGGCTTTTGCCTGTCGTTCGGCATCCAAATCCACCAGTCCACCGTGCAACAGACCGATGTCGCCCAAGGTGAGTTGGTCTTCACTATAGCGGCGCAAAGTGATCGAGGGCCCGCCATCCACGACGGGCGGATAGACGACCTGTGCCCGGATCGGCTTGCCGTTCATCTCGATCTTGCCGGAGACGAGCGGCTTTTTCTCGCTGATTTGTCCGTGGGTGGCGCTGGCAATGGATGTTGCAAGATCCCGAGCTTGGGAAGGGGAGAAAAACACACCTTCGAGGCCGACCATATGCTCAGCCCCCCGGGTTTCCACCCAGACCTTTCCATCGGGATTGACCGCTATTTCGACCACGCAGGGATCGGCGAGCGGTGCAGCCAGAGGTTTTAGATAGGTCGAAAGAAAACTGGTTTTTTCTGCCGTCGGGTTCATGGCTGGCCGCCCGTGTGTTTCAGGTTTGTGTTGCTTTGAGACACGCGGCCTCTCCCTTCGGTCGAACGCGTGTTTCGACACCTGATTGTTTTGTCGAACCCGAAACGCACTTAATAGAACTCAAGATCACGGTCGACGATCACACTGATCGCAGCGCCCGGCTGGACCGAGATAACCGGAGGCAGGGTGGCATATTCGCCGATCACCGCATTGGTGGCCTGCGAAAAACTGCCCGCGACATCCTCGGCAATTTCTGATCCGGTCTCGGAGCTGGCCTCGGATGCGGCGATTGCCGGTCCTGCGCCGATGATCGAGAGCAATGCAGCTGTGCCAAAGCGCAGCCCAAAGCGGGAGTTCACGGAGCCCGTCACGCCCGAGCGGCCCTGATCGTCCGCGCCAAATGCGGCGAGCTGAACCGATTGCCCCTCGGGTGTGACAAGGCGTGACCAGCCAACCAGAATGCGGGCCTGGCCCAAAGAGACATTCGAATTGTAGGTCCCGAAGAGGCGGGAGCCTTCGGGAATGAGAACGCGGGACTGATCGAAACTCCAGACCGGGTAGTTCACGATGGCGGTAATCTGTCCGGGCAATGTGGATTCGATGGCGGTTTCCAGTGACGCTTGAATGAGCGTGCCCTGCAGAACCGTATTGGAAGGATTGGCGATTACCTCCGCTGTCGCGACTTGAACGGGCTGGGCACCGTCCAACACGAAGGCGCGCGCCGCCGCATCTCCGACCGCAGGTCCCCTCTCAGGGTCAGATGCCGGACTGCCCGTCTGTCCGCCCGCATCAAAGATCACCCCTTCGGACCGGATTTGTGTGTCGCGCAGCGCCGCCGCCTCGGCACGCCGACGGTCCAGTTCAGCCCGCCGCGCGGCTTCCTCGGCGGCGAGCTGATCCCTCTCGGTTTGCGCGCGTAGAGCGTCACTCATACCGTCATCGATCTGCTGTTGCAGGGCGTCGTTCTGGCGCTGCAGTCCGAGCATTTGCTCCATCAACTGCTCCATCCGGCCATCGGCAACACGCGCGCGTGCGGCAACCTCATCAGCGATACGCTTTTGCGCTTCAAGATCGGCTTCTGCCAACCGGGTGTCCATCTCGCTTTGCATCTGGGCGATAAGCGCCGTGTTCTGTTCCTGGACCGAGCGCAGCGCTTCGGCCAGCTCGGCGGAATTGTCGGGGGCAGGGGCCTCGGCCAGTCTTGCCAACTGGGCTTGTAGGGCGACCACGTCGCTCGCAAGCTTGGCGTTCTGTTCCTCCAGCGCCTGGCGCTGCGCCGCGAGTTCATCCTCGATTGGTCCGGGATCGAACCTAGGCTCCGATCTTTGTTCGGTCGGTTCCGCGTCGGTTGTCATGCGGCCAAACCCGTCACCGTCGACCTGATCCTGAAAGTCGTCGGCTTTCGATGTTTCAACGGCAGACGTGATGCCGCTGCCTTGCACAAGCGGGTAGGCAATGATGGCGGTCCCTGCCAGAAGCAACGCACCCAAACCAAGCCTGAGCCCGAGAGATGCGCGCCGCTTGGGTGCGAAGCTGTATTCCTTTTCCCCGGTTTTCTCGTCGCTCATGATCAGAACTCCCGTCCACGCAGGGCGGCCACGGCAGCAGCCTCGGTCGTGAACCCGCCAGTCTCACGGGTAATGCAGATATGATCGTCGCCCATGCGGATCGTGTAGGCGTCCCGCACGCCGGTGACCCGCACGACCGCACCTTGCGTCTGGCTGTTCTGGGTGATCTCGTAGCCTTGGGCGTTCAAGCCGAAGATCGAGGGCCGCATGCCGGGCCGGAATTCAAAGAAGGTCGAGCGCCCATCATTCCAGACCCGCACCGGGCGGATCGCACCGCTGCCCGCGAACTGATAGCCGGTATCTCGGCCTCCAGCCGCAAGCTGGCGCCCGGCGGGTCGCTCGTCGGGAAAGTTTACGACGACCCGGAAAGACTGTGTCCGCGAGCGTCCCTCTGTCAGATAGAAGGCGACAGCGCGGCGGTTGGTAAAGATCGTCAGGTTTGTCGCAGCCCGTGCCTCGACAGGCTTGATCGAGATCGTATTGCGGTTTGACAGAACCTCCACTTCATAGGACGCGGAGTCACCGATCAGGACTTGATTGATCCGTTCGCCGGGACCGAGTTCGATTGACGTGTTTACCCGAAGGTGGGTGTCGATCCGGATCACATCCGTAGGGTTGAAGGTCACGTGGCGAACGCGGGCGTCCTGACCCATGGTGACCGGTGCGCGCTCGGCCAAGGCGGGCGTTCCGAGCAACCCGCCGACCGTTGCGATGGCAATTATGAAGGTTTTCATGAATTATTCTCGTGTCAGTGTTTCGGCATCGACCCGGTAAGCGGTCACCGAGAAGCCAAGGGGATTTTCCCAAACGCGTGTCAGGGAGCGTTCGCGGCGGGGGGCAAATTCAAACCCGACGGTGGCAATGAATGTTTGCGTGACGGGGGTTTGGTTGGGTCGGGTGAGGCGTTTGTCGAACCGGATCTGGGCCACTTCGTCCTGCAGGAAGGTGATCGCCCGCACGCGGACATCGACCTGCGCATTCGCGCCGTAGCTGCGCGGTGGATAATTCTCGGCCCCCGTAGTCCAGAGTTCTATCAGCGAGGCGCGGGCTGGCCCGCTGGAGCGCCGCTGGACACTTTCGAGCCGTTCCTGAATGCCGTTCCTGAAATAGCTTTCGCGGTCGCTGATATAGCTGACAAGCAGGGACTCCTTGATCGCTTCCTCATCGGTGATACCGGTTGGCTGAACCTGGTAGATGCGTTCTGCTGCACCCGACGTGCTGTCGACGAGGACGGTAAACACTTCGGTTTCGCGCAGGGGCAACATAACCGTAATGGTCAGGGCCAACAGCACGGATACGGCGCAGGAACAGCCCGCAACGATCCATGCGGCGCGCGCTGCCCGGCGCGGACCCATCACCAAATCGATATCGAAATCACTCATGACTATCCCTTCTTCATCTTTCCGGCGAGCTTGACCGCACCGCCCGCATAGCTCCCGGCACGGGCCGCGCTGGACGATCGGTCGGAGACGCCTTGTCCCTGAACTCCTGCGTTGAAGCCCCGTCGCATGTCATCTCCGCCCCGGATCGCGGCACCGGTATTGCGCCATGCGTTCCCGGGCATCCGCGCGGCATTTGCACCGATCGAGGCGAGGCCGATGTTCGTAGCGGCAAGCCCTTGCGCGAAAGTTGGCACGAGCAACATCAGACCGGCGCCGATCATCATCACCACGACGAACGAAATCGCGTCCCCGAGTGTTTCGACGCTGTCGAGGTCGCGAGGGGCCACGGCTTCCCCCGTCGCGATTGTGAAGCCGGCCATGGCAGCCACGAATAGCGGCACGAAGGCAAATCCGATGGCGAGCTTGACCCAGGCCTCAAACAGTGGCGCCGATTGCTTGAACAATGTGCAGGCCACAGCCACCGGTGCGATGGCGACCAGCACCGCCAACATGATCTTGGCGGCCGACAGGACAATAATGGTGATGGTCGCCATGGCCGCGGCAACGAGGAACATGATCACACTGGTCAGGGCCCCGGCCAGCCAGCCGCCATTCTGGCTGATCGCCTGTCCGACATTCAGAGCTTGGGAGTAGAGATCGTCTATGCCGTCATAAAGGTTTGTGACATCACCACCTGAGAGGGAGTTGAGAATACCTGCACCAAGTTCGGCAGGAGCATTTGTCAGCGCTTCGTACGGAACAGAAAGGTTTGCGTAGATCAAAAACACATTGACCAGCACAATGCGCAGCCCTACCGACACGATTGTGGAAACCGAGAGCGGCACGGCTTGCAGACCCACATTTGCGCCTACAAGAACGACCACCATCACAGATGCGGTCTGTACAACCGGGCGTACTGCGGCAACCGTATCGGCATACGTGTCAGCTGCCACGCCCGCGACAGTGGCATCTACCAATGCCAGAACCTCAGCGATTATGGCCATCCTTAACTACCACACCGCTCCAATTGGAAGTTCTGATAGCGCTCGTTTACATCTGACCAATCGCTACGACGGTATTTGCGAAAGACGCTGAAATCGCTGGTAGTTGCATCCTGCGCCGCCTTACCAATCCGTTCCTGCGTAAACGCATCGAGCGACCCGAGATCATAGATGCAGCCGCAGAAGCCCTGCGACATTGCAAGCTCTCTCAGGTCGGTGCCGAAGCCCCATCGAACCGCTCCACGGAAAATCTCGTTGCCGAAAAACTCAGTGTCCGGATAGCTGAAGGTGCAGGTTTGCGGCTTCGGGAACATCAAGAGCCCTCTTGCCTGTACCTCGCGCATGAGATCGAGGAGGCGTTCTTCCTCCCCATTTTCGGTGGCAGTGACGACCTCCCCGAGCAACGTATCGTCGGGCAGGTCTTGCAAGTCTTCCGCCCAGGCACTGCCTGCCAGGGCGATGAAAACTGCAAGTGCTTTGAGTGATGTATTCAAGGGTCAGTCCTCGGCGCCGGAGAAATCAAAGAAGGAGCGTGTGCGGGCCTGCTCGGCCGCGAAATCAATGCCGTTTTGACCTTGCGCCAAGCCTTGGGCGGCATTCAGGCGCCACATCTGGCCCAGCATGTAATTCGTCTCTGCGGCCATACGCGTGTTGAGATCGATCGATTCCTTGAGCGTTTCCTGATCGCCAATCGCTTCCACCAGCCCATCGATACGCTCGATGCTCTGGGCGGCTTCCTCGTAGGAAATCTGGGCTTGCCCGATAACCATGGCATTGGCAGCCGCCAGATCGGCTATGGCAGCGCCTTGCGGGTTCCCGGCGTCGTTCAGCTCGGTGAGCTTTTCCGAGGTGAACCCCGCACTGGCCATTGTCTCGCGCATGGCATCGGCGGCCCGGCGCTCTCCCATGGTGACGTCGCCATCGAGCAGATCGTCCAGCAGGCTGTCAAAATCCCCGAGCGACAGACTGTCCATGAAACCCGATAGATCGGTGATCTTCTGGGCGCGGGCACGCAGGTCCTCCACATCGTTGTAGAGGGCTGCGATTTCATTCAGGCCGGTAATTGAACCCAAGACGTCATCAAGAAGGCCCTGAATATCAGTGAGGCGCTCGATCTGGGTGCGCAATTCCTCGATTTGCTGGAGCTGGTTTTCCGCATCGCGCAGCGCGGCCTGCAGCTGCTCGATGTTCTGCGCGAGGTTCGATCCATCGATCACAGGCACACCCTGAGCGAAGGCAGCGGGCGGGTGTGCCGCCATGAGCGTGCTCGCGACAATAATTGCGGCAATGCGGGTGTCAGCCCTCATCGGAATACCTCCAGAAAGTGGATTGCTCCAGGTGATCGGCGGCCTCGGTCAAACCTTGTGCCGCTTCGACTTTCACGTGGGCCGCGCGCAGACGCAGCGTCAGCGCCATGAGCCGCGCCCGTTCAGCAAGCATATAGGTGGAGCGGTCCAGCGACTCTTTTGCGTTATCGGGCGGATCTTCACGCAAAAGCGCCGCGATCCGGGTCATGGCCTGATCGATCTGGGTGCCCATGTAGGCGCCATAGCCGACCGAGGCATCCGCCCAGTTGCCCCAGGCGGCCGAGGCACCATCGAAGCCCGCCAGTGACCCCGTCATGTCGACGCCGGTGATGGTGCCAAGATAGTCGTTGTAATAGCCGTTGATGCGCCGGACGTAGGTCTGGGTTTCCTCGAAAGGAGGCACACCACCATACTCGAGAACACGGCCAGGACCTGCATTATAGGCCGCCAGAGCGTGATCGATCCGACCGAAGCGGTTCAGTTGCGTGAGAATGTAGCGTGCGCCACCGTCCAGGTTTTCCCAAGGATCATACGGGTTCACACCGAGATCCGATGCTGTGCCCGGCATCAGCTGGCAAAAACCGCGCGCACCCACGTGGGAGACGGCTGCATTGTTGAAACGACTTTCCTGCTTGATCAGTGACTGAAACAGGATACGCCATGTCAGTGGCGTCAGACCGGCGGCCGCAACACCGGGATGACCCTCATAGCGCCGCGCCACCGTGATGATCATGCGCTCCACGTCGCTTGGCTCACCGAAGAGGCGATCGGCATCAGGATGATCTTCCTGGGCTGGGTAAGTCTCTGCAGCGCTCGCCCAGCCGGGCCCACCAGCCTCGAACCCACTCAGGTCGGTGACACCGGTGGTCTCCGCAAGGAAACGTTCGTAGGCTTCAAGCTGCTCTTGATAGATGTCCGCTTGATCCTGGCGGGCGTCGCGCTTCTGGCCCTGCCGCAAGGCGTCGCGTGCGAGCTCTTCGACGCGCGACACAGCGCGGGCAAGGTTGGAGCCATCGATCACTGGCACGCCCTGCGCGGAGGCAAGCGAGCCAAGACCCAAGGCCAACGGAATCGCCATTCTAGAAGCTCTGGAAATCACAATGCGCATTCCGTGAAACAAGATCGGGAGCAGGGGCCGAGAACGCCATCGCGGGCCGTTCAAAACAGGGCGATCGCACGCCTGTTGATGCACCTTCGCAAGCGCTCAGGACCGTCATGGCGACCAACAGAAAAAATCGTGCTTTCACATCATGTCCTTCCAGAATTCTTCTTTCTTGCGCCAATTGGCAGGCGCCTTTTCCTCGCCGGTCTTGCCGCCACCAAGAACAGTAACCAGGCCGCCCAAGCCTGCGAGATCGGTATTGACGAACACGCTGTCGGCGCCGGAACGGATCAATGCCAGCCGCAACCCGGCTGTCGGGCTGGAAAGAAAATCCGCCTCGCGCGCGTTCAGGCGCAGGATGCTGTAATCCTCCGGATTTGCCCGTGGATTGGGAAACAGGATCTGGGTTGCCACACTTTCCGCGATGATCTGGCCGACCGAACTTTGGTCCAGATGGCCCGGTGTCTGGGTCAACATCATCACCACGCAGTTGCGCTTGCGCATGGTAACCAGCCAGTCATGGAGGCGCTTGACGAAGATATCGTCAGCCAACATCTTCCACGCCTCGTCGATCACAATGATTGTTGGTCTGCGATCCTCGATCACGCGCTCGATACGGCGGAAGAGATAGGCGAGCAGGGCTGAGCGTTCTGCGTCCTGGTCCAGAAGTTCGGTCATGTCGAGACCAAGGACATCCTCGCCAATGGCAATCGCCTGGGCACCGGGCCTTGAGAAAAGCCAACCGTACCGGCCGACTTCTGTCCATTCCCGCACGCGGGACACCAGGTCGCCGTCATCATCGGTGGAGGCCACGAGACTTGCCAAACCGTCGAAGGTTCTGAGGCCCGGCTCCGCGGCGGCGATCTGACGAACCGCCTCGTTCAGTGCTGCGGTCTGGACCGTCTCAAATGGACGGTGACGGGCCAGAATGTCGCCGAGCCAATCTGTCAGCCAGGCGGCCCCCCGCGCATCGGTCTCCGTGGTCATCGGGTTAAAGCCGGTGGGCTGGCCCACCTTGATTTCGCTGTAGCTGCCACCCAAAGCGCGGATCGCCATCTCCAACCCCTGATCCTTGTCGAAAACGATGACTCGCGCACCCACTCTGCGGGCCTGCGCCATGAGAAAAGCCGTACCGAGTGTCTTGCCGGACCCGGTGCGGCCTAGAACAAGCGTGTGCCCGACGCTTGGCTCATCGGTCCTGCGCCCCGCTTCGTGAAAGTTGAACCGGTAGAGGCTGGAGGTCACGGTCGGGAAGGCCGTGATCGTCTTGCCCCATGGGCTGGCCTCGGGTCCGCGCCCCGGCCTTGTCTTGTGAAACGCTGCAAGTTCCGCGAAATTGTGCGACGAAACGATCCCGTCACGGATCCGGTAGGCCCAGTTTCCCGGCGCTTGTGCGAAATAGAGTGCCTTTGCGGCCCAGGATTCCCGGACCAGAACGGCACCGGTCTCTTGCCCCGCCCGCCAGATCTCGGAAGCTGCCTGTTCCAGTTCCTCGGCGCTGTCACAGAAAACCTGCACGGAGGCGTGATGTGTCCCAAAGGTCGACCGGCCGGATGCCACGGCGTCGGCGGCTTCGATCAATTGCTCTGTCAGGCTGACACCAGCATCCTCGGAGGCACCCCGCTGGCGAAAGGTGCGTTGAATGCGCTCAACCATCTCATTGGCGCGCCGCGGCGTGAAAGAGTTGGTGATCGTGATGTCATAGGGCAGTTCCAACGCGTCAAGCATGGTTGGCCAGGTGCGACTGGGATAGGATTTTATCCCGAAAATCGCGCCGTATCGTGCGCTGTCGCCGCTTTCCAGCCGCATGGTTTTGCCTTGAAAGCTGACGTCGAAATTGCTCATCGTGTCAGCCAACAGTTGCCCGGGGGCCGCGATGATTTTGCCGTAGCTCTGTCCGTGAACCGCGGCCAACACTGCAAGCCAGTCCCCGCTCGAGACTGTCAGGCGCGCTGCACCTGCGTCGGAATACATCGCCATGAGCAGCGTCATGGCCTCTTCCAGGGCAACAATTCGCGTATCGATGTCTTTCTGGAAATCGCGGCCCCCGCCTAGGGCACCCAGAACCTTCGAGAATGCCTGCGGCATCGACGGACGCATCAATACTGTCAGCATCAAGGTGCGGGCTTTCAGGTCACGTGCGCGCAGGCTTCTCTGCCACGCCGCGTCTACCGCATTTGCAAAAGGCATACCGTCAGGCGCAGCAAGGTCCGCGACATCCGGGCGTGATACCTTGTTGATGTGGAAACCGAAACGCTCGCCCAACTGACTGACGATCCGGGCAAAGCCTTCACTGATCTCATCGATCCGGGTGTCATCGCTGGTGAAGCTGTCGATCCCGCCGAGCGTGACCGACGCCATCAGATCACCTTGGCGCGTCAGGATGACATTGTCTCGCACCGCAGCGATGTAGGGTAGGTGCCGCCCAAGACGCTCGGCTTTCAAGACCTTGTCCCCAAGTGCATCCCGAACAGCGTTGCTTGCAATCAACCCCCGAAACTCACGCGACATAGAGATCGCCCCCATCACGGGATCGCACACTCGTTCGCGGTGTGCGCGACATCACCACGTTCAAAATCTGAAACAGATTTGGATTGCGGTCTGCGACCAGCCAAAGCGGTGGGTAGCCCGCGATGAACACCAGCAGGAACCGCATGTCGTCAACCAGAATGAAAGGGATCACGGATGCGAAGACCAGCGCCACAAAATATCCGATCGGGAGACCGAATATCCGTGGCGGCTTGGTAAGCCCCAGAAAGAGTGGTGTGTCGCGCATGGAGGTCTCTGCGGTCGGTCAGATCAAGGAGCCGCAAAGCCGTCGATGATGGTCTCGGCCGAAAAGATCAGCACCACGCCGACAAACACGGCGACGAAGATCGGCCAGTTGAGGCGCCCGAAAAACATCATGACACCGGATCCCACGAGAGCGAGCACACCGAGGCCACGACCGATCGGACCCGTCACCGCGTCGATGATGTTGTCGATCATGTCAGAGACCGGGCTAAGGTCTTGTGCGAGCGCCGGGGCTGCGGCCACTATCAGCAACGCGGCCAATGCCGCCCGGGTATAGTCGATGCGTTTCATATCTGGTCTCCGATGGATTGGGCATAGACGGCCATGACCTTGCGGACATGGCCTTGGGTTTCGCGGTAGGGGGGAATCCCGCCATGGCGCGCCACGGCTTCGGGGCCGGCGTTGTAGGCCGCGAGCGCAAGCTGCGGCGTGCCGAACCGATCAAGTTGTGTCAGCAAGTAGCGGGCGGATCCATGCAGGTTTTGCTCAGGATCATGCGGATCGACGCCAAGCACGCGTGCAGTGTCCGGCATCAACTGCCCAAGCCCGATTGCGCCAACATGCGATCGCGCGCTTGGATCAAATGCGCTTTCGATAGCGATGTTGGCGCGAAAGAATGCGAGCCAATCGCGCGAGGACATCCCGGCCCTCCGCAGGGCCGGGTGGTCCACGTAGACCGACCCCACATCAAGGATCATAGTCTCGATCGCAGGGCGGCCCGATGGGACCCGCGGCGGAGAAAGGCGCGGTGAATCAAGAGGGACGACCTCAGAGCGTGCGACAACGTCGCTTTGCTCGGGTTGGAGTCTTGCAAAGTCGAGAACGCTACTGGTCAGTCGACCAACACGGTCTGGAGCATCGAGATCGATAACGGATTGTGCATGAGTGGAAGGGCCTGAAAGCCCCCAGAGAACGAGGCTAGCCGCTGGTAGGATACCTTGTCGTCTCAAACTCCCACGTGCCTCTCTCACCTTCTCGGAGAGGGCAGCTGAATACCTTTGCGTCGAGCTCCAGGCAGAAGCTCATGAGCCCTGCTGCGGTCTTGAAGACGCGTGGTTTCAGATCCCGGTTGGTCACATAGACCGACCGGTGCACACCGCCTTGACCGTCATTGGAGCAGACGAAAACCGTCCAGCCACCCCTATGCGTATTGCCGCCCTTTTCCGGGGCTTCAATGCATTCCACCTCGATCCATGCCCCACCCTCGATCGCCTCTTGCATGTGCGATGTTAGGATCACGGGGTATTTTGTTCCTGCCATTTTGCCTCCGAAGGAAAGAAGTTCCTACGGAAGTAACCTGCTTTTGCACCGCTTCAAACAGTGCATGTCACAAGATATGCGGCGACGTAGCGGAAAACCCTTTATATGGTCAATAGATATCTTTTGATTGATTAAGATATTTTTTCGGTGATAGGTCCGACACACGATTCGCCCCCAGATTGTCGGGAGACCACCAGATGTCGCGGTTGCTGGCATGTAGCACATTCATCGCCCTAGTGCTCTGAGTCTGACACTTCCTACCTGTTTCCGCGAGTTTCATCGAGCTTGTCCAGCGCGCGACGTTCCCGGGTGAGGATATCCTCTGCGGTTTTGGTCCATTTGAAGGGCCTTGGCTTCTCGTTGTGGTGGGCCAGATAGTCGTAGATCGCGGCCTCAAGATCATCGACGCTGGAATAGCTGCCGCGCCGGATGCGCCTTGATGTGATCTCGGCAAAGAAGCGCTCCACCAGGTTCAGCCATGACGCGCTGGTGGGCGTGAAGTGCAGCTTGAAGCGCGGATGCTTTTCGAGCCAGGCCTTTACCTCAGGCGTCTTGTGGGTGGCGTAGTTGTCGAGCACCAGATGCACATCGCGCCGCGTGGGCACAGCCTTGTCGATCTGTCGGAGGAATTTCAGGAACTCCTGCGCACGATGGCGTGGCATGCAATCGCCAATGACGGTGCCTGATTTCACATCCAGCGCAGCAAACAGCGTGGTCGTGCCATGGCGTTTGTAATCGTGCGTTACGGTCGCGGCACGGCCCTTCTTGAGCGGCAGTCCGGGCTGGGTGCGATCCAGCGCCTGGATCTGGGATTTCTCATCGACGCAGAGCACCACGGCACGGTCTGGCGGGTCGAGGTAGAGCCCGACGATATCGGTGACCTTCTCCTCGAACTTTGGGTCGTTCGAGACCTTGAACCCCTTCGTGAGATGCGGCTTCAAGCCAGCTTCTGCCCAGATGCGGCCGACGCTCGACGGCGAGATGCCCATGGCTTCGGCCATTAGCGCGCGGCTCCAGTGCGTTGCATTGGGCGGGGTTTCCTGCACCGTCTTGGCGATCACCTTCAGCCTTGTTTCCACGGGCAAAGGCGGCACCCGCGAGGGTCGCGTCTTGTCACGCTTGAGACCGGCCACGCCCTCATCGAGATACCGCTGCTGCCAGCGCCAGACCGTGGGTTTCGACGTGCCCGCGCGTCGCATAATCTCGAACGTGCCATGACCGTCCGCTGTGGCCAGGACGATCTCGGCCCGCCAGACAAGCTTGCGCGCAGTGTTGCGGTTGCTGATCAGGGCTTGAAGCTCAGTACGGTCGGCGGGGCCAAGGTAAAGGCAGATGTCATGGCGTCTCATGCCTCAAATATGGCACATCACGTTGCCGATGGGAATCTCCTGTCAGGTGGAGAACACTAGCGATCCCAGCAACCGCCGAGACGCTGGCGATGGACTGCGTGTTGCCGTTGCGGCCGGAGCTGGCGGCCTCGCCTGCGCTCCTGAACGAGTACGGCGACGACATCAGAGCCGCGTTCAACACCTACTTCGATGAGGCACAAACCTATCTGAATTGCCTCGCCGCAGCATCAGCTTCCGCGCAGGCCGAAGTCCGTCTTGTGCTTGACGCTTACCAGGAGATGTTCCAATGAAACGACGCGCAAAATATGTCAGCAATTATGACACAATTAACATAAGTCTTATTATACGCCAACGGGTTAGCGGCGGGTGGATTCACAAACGAAGTGCAAAATATGTACGAATACAGAGAGTTGCATGGAGTATGAAGAATGGGAACCCACTACTGTCACCTGAAGCTGGACGAACGTCGCAAGCTTGCAAAGTGGCTTGAAGCCAAAATGCCGATTTCAGAGATCGCGGATCGACTGGGTCGCGACCCGTCCACGATCTACCGAGACATTAAGCGTAATCGGTACACGGACAACGAACTGCTTGAGCTAAATGGGTATCACGCGCTCGTCGCTCAGGACAAATATGAGCAGCGCCGTGCGATCCATCGCAAGATGATCATCCACCCTGATTTGAAAGCCGCTATCGAAAACCGCCTGAAGGCTGGCTGGTCGCCCGAACAGATAGCCGGCAGGATGCGGCTCGAACGGCACCCGATCCGCGTGAGTCACGAGACGATCTATCGCTTTGCCTATTCCAAAGACGGTCGCGAGGAACAGTTCTACCGCCATCTCCCTGAGCATCGTCGCCACCGTCGGCCGCGTGGTTACCGCAGGCACAACAGAACCCACATATTTGACAGTCAAAGCCTGTCACACAGGCCTGAGCGTGTCTCAAAACGCTTAGAATTCGGCCATTGGGAGTGCGACTTGATGATGTTCCGCAAGGAGCATGGGAAGGTAAACGTGACGTCACTGGTGGAGCGCGTCAGCCGCTATGCCGTCGTGATGCGTAATGAAGATCGCCAATCCAAACCGATCATGGAGTCTCTGATCAACGGGTTGGCTCCCCTGCCCGCCGATGCGCGCCAGTCGATTACCTTCGACCGCGGCACCGAGTTCTCGGCCTGGAAATATCTCAAGGCCGGGATCGGAGCGGATGCCTGGTTCTGTGACCCGCAAGCGCCCTATCAGAAAGGCACTGTTGAGAATACGAACAACAGGCTGCGTCGATACCTTCCAAGATCAACCGCACCGACGGCGCTGACAAATCGATATTTGAGGTCGATTTGCCACCGCCTCAACGCAACGCCGCGCAAGTGCCTTGGCTACCGGACGCCCGCTGAGGTCTTTGAAAGCAACCTGATGGAAATACAGAACCGGTTGGAGTAAAACGACATATCAAGAACTGCACTTCACCGTGAGTTCACAGCGGCGCTCTGTCATGAGGCGGCTTCTGTCAACTGCCGCGATCATCGCGATCGGGCTTACACCGCTTGCTGCCAAACCTGCCGCCGCACAAGGCTACCAGATCGATTGTGCGATCCTCCTGTGCCTCGCAGGCGGTTGGCCGCCTTCGGTCCCATGTGCCCGGGCGCGCGCGGAGTTTATCCGCCGGATCACGCCCTGGCCAGTCGAACCACCGCTGCAGATCTGGCGTTGTCCAATGCGCGCAGCGCTTGAAAAGCCGGATCCGGTCGCGCAGCTCTACAGGTTGGCGGGCTTCAATCCTAATCCAGCAGTCTCCCGGCCCCCTGAACGGGAAACGCTCCATCTTGCGCAAGCTGTCGGGCGTGGTGCCGATATCGACGTGACCGATCCTGCTTTTGATTTCATCCGTTCCATAGATGTCTTTCAGGTTACGGCACGTCAGAACGAAGGCCGTGACGAATGCAACAGATATGCTTCTGTGCGGCGCGGTACGTATGATCAGGATGGGCAATTTCGTTGGGAAATCAGTTCGATGGGTGCTCTTCCTCCAGCTTTTCGGGGAGCTGAGCGGTACGGTCAGAACTGCCCCTATATCTGGGTCCGTGCTGTGTTCGTCGATTGGGCGGATTTTGAGGGCACCTATGGCTTCGAACAAGTCAACTACTGATCTCAAGTAGTCGAAGGCAAACGTTAAAAAGAAGAAACCCCCGCAAGGCGGCAACCAAGCGAGGGGCTCAAAGAACAACGGAATTGGCGTTCCGCCAGATCAAATCAAACTATGGTCCCGTTCTAGCAGTCCCGACAGTCAAGGCAATGAAAAACGTGTCTCCCGCTGGGACACGGATGCCCTGTTGCAGCCTTGTCCCAAGTCATAAGGACAAGACAGTGAACGTGATCCGAACCCATCTCACCCTGCCGGAAGGCTGGACCAAAGGTGCTGTTATGGCACTAATTTCAGAGGTTGCCCCGCATATAGGCCTGCGCCCGGCGCGCCTCGCAGTTCTGAACTACATCATCGGGCGGACCCGCGCATCCGACTGGACCTCTCCCCATCGTGAACCGGTGTTTTTTGGCACGCAAGATCTCGCAGCGGTCGAACTTGGCAAGACGTCGCGCCAGTTGCGAACGGATGAGGCCGCGCTGGCCAAGCTTGGGCTGATCGTGAAACGTGTCGCGGCGAATGGGGCCCGCTATGGTCGCGCTGGCCTAGGCTTGATACTGACTCCGCTGATCGCGCGACTGGAAGAGTTCATAGCCCTTCGCGATCGGCTCCGTGCGGAACGGAGGCATTTGCGCGCTTTGAAGGATCTTCGGTCCCTTCGTTTGCGTCACATGAAACGGTGCATCGCCGCCCTGCCCTCCTCGGCTATCAAAGATCCTGAGATCGTCAAGATTCTCGCCAGTTTCGATAAATGGCCACGCAGCGATGCTTTAAGCCGTCTCGGTCTGGAGCGGCTCAACGCCCATTTGAAGGCCAGTTCCGATCTGTGCAACAGCCTTGATGACTGGCTTGAAAAACATGGGCTTTCTTCCGACCAGCCAGCGGAAAACTTCCGGCCCTTTACACAAAACACCAGAGAAGAAACTCAAACTGTAAAGACGCCGCCCGCTGTGGATAACTCTGGAAGACATGCGGAAATCGCACAGAGTGAACCGCCATCATCAATTCCCTGCCCCGCGCCACCCGCTCTGACGCCAGAGAATCTATATCGCATTGCCGGCGACGGCTTACGCATGATGCTTGACACGAGCCGAGATCAGAACCGACCTCTCAAAGAGCGCGACATCATCGAGGCTGCCTGGGCGTTGCTGCCGATGCTCGATATCCATGCTTCAGTTTGGCATGAGGGCCAGAGCACCTTGGGCGACCACGGGTTGGCTTTCTGCCTACTATTGGTTGATGCGCAGCGAGATCACCCGAGCTACCCTGTTCGCAATCCTGGCGGTTTGATGCGCGAACTGATCCGTCGAGCCAAGGCAGGAAGGCTGGACTTCGATGCAAGCGTTGCGGCTCTGCAAAAACGGCGCAATGGGGTGAGGTAGAGTTTCCAACCCGCAACTGAACTTGCCCAAAAACGCGCTGAAAATCTCGTAATGAAGTTTATGTTTGTGCTCCACCATGACGAAGAGGCGGTCTTGTGCGCCGTCGAACTGGCTCTG
The DNA here is from genome assembly GCF_034377145.1 of Sulfitobacter sp. OXR-159. Lineage (NCBI taxonomy): Bacteria > Pseudomonadati > Pseudomonadota > Alphaproteobacteria > Rhodobacterales > Roseobacteraceae > Sulfitobacter > Sulfitobacter sp. OXR-159. The sequence continues at coordinate 44,615 of NZ_CP139711.1, read as the reverse complement.
GAGGCCGGCGTGCCAACCAAGACGCACATCCTGAACCTGCTCCACAGGCTGGTCGACTGCAAACAGACCGATCACCCCGAGATCGATCCGCCGGAAGCGCTGGCGCTGGAGACCGCACCGAAGGCCGATGTCGACCGCTATGACGGCCTGAGGCAAACCACGGAGAAGCGTCATGCGTCATGATCCTGCAGGGGCTTCGATTGTGATCATGCTGCGCAGCCTCAAGCTGCACGGCATGGCCCAGGCCGTCGATGATCTCGTCGCCCAAGGTGCACCTGCCTTCGAGGCCGCAACGCCGATGTTGTCCCAACTGCTCAAGGCGGAGATGGCTGAACGGGAGGTCCGATCCATCGCCTACCACATGAAGGTCGCGCGCTTCCCAGCCTACAAGGACCTCGCGGGCTTCGACTTTGCCTCCAGCGACATCAACGAGGCCACAGTCCGGCAGCTGCATCGAGGGGAGTTCATGGAAAACGTAGAGAACGTCGTTCTCATAGGCGACCCAGGCACCGGAAAAAGCCACGTTGCGACAGCCATCGGCGTCCAGGCCATCGAGCATCATCGTCGCAAGGTCCGCTTCTTCTCAACCGTGGAACTCGTGAATGCCCTCGAACAAGAGAAGGCCATGGGAAAGGCCGGGAAGATGGCTGAGATGCTGACCAAGATCGACTTGGTTATCCTCGACGAGCTCGGCTACCTTCCGTTCAGTGCGTCCGGTGGCGCCTTGCTGTTCCACCTCCTCAGCAAGCTCTATGAGCGCACCAGCGTCATCATCACAACCAACCTCAGCTTCGCGGAATGGGCCCAAGTCTTCGGGGACGCCAAGATGACAACGGCGCTCCTCGACCGCCTCACACATCGCTGTCACATCCTGGAGACCGGCAACGACAGCTATCGCTTCAAGGCCAGCTCCGAGGCTGCAAAGCAAAAGCGAAAGGAGACGCCCGCATTGACCAAAACATGACCGCTGATAAGCTGTAAGGGCGGGTCAAATCTCGGTGAACATACCGGGTCAGTTCTCAGCGGAAATTAACAGCCAGAGCCTCTGAATGTCTTTGGTCGGCGTCCGTTAACTTTACAGTGCCAGCGAAACAGTCCCTCCTGACTTGGTGACCAATAAATTAGCCGACCCCTTCGACCTGCAATGTGGCCAAGTTGCGAGCCATCGCCTGCTGGGCCTCCGGGCTTTCGTCCTGACGCGGACGATACCAGATTGCCATCCAGTTTACGGCCCCCAAGATGCCCTTCACCGCCAGGGAGGTATTGGCATCCCGGCGCACGCTGCCTTCGGCCTGGGCGGCTTCGAAGACCTCGACGAACAGCTGCTCGAAACGGTGCCGGACGTCCATCAGCTCATTCAGGATCACGCGCTGCTCGGGGGTGGTGGCGCTGAGCCGGTGCAGGTGGACCCCCTGCACGACAACGGCCTCGTAGGCGACATTCTGCATCATCGTCAGGGCATGAGCCTCGACCATGCGCTGCAGCGTTTCACGCCCGGTTCCCCCGGCGGACTTCGCTTCGATCACCGCATCCATCAGGCGCTTCATGCCCTCTCGATGTACCTCGAAGAAGAGATCGGTCTTGGAGCGAAAATAGTGATAGATACGCCCCTTGGTCGCGCCAAGGCGGCGGGCGACGTCGTCGATACTGGTGCCCTGGAAACCCGTCTCGGTGAAGCACAGTGCGGCGCAATCCAAGATTTCTACGACGCTTTCGGCAAGAGGCTCCGAACCCTCGTGGCCGCGAATCCTTGACGCCCATTCACGGTGAATGTCTTGGTTCGCCACTCGGGTCCCTCCAGCAAAGTCTTCAGATTTATGACGTCCATTCCATAAGGCGGATAACGAAATCAAACAACTATCATTCATTGCATTCCGCATCAGGTCTGGACAGTTGGATTGTTACATACTACGGCGTAGGTTGTAACCCGAAGTGACAGTTTCAAGGACCCCGAAATGCAACATGCGCCAGCCCCGTTCGTCTCAGACTGGATCCTGATCGATCAACCGATGGTCGATCGCTTCGCCGATGCCATCGACGACCACCAGTTCATCCACGTCGACCCTGAGCGGGCCCGGACCGAGACAGAATATGGCGGCACCATCGTGCATGGCTTCTATCTGCTCTCGCTGCTGACTGCCTTCACCCGCAGCGCGCTGCCTGCGGCGGCACCGGGCGTCGTCGAGGTGAACTACGGCTTCGACAAGATACGCTTACTGGCGCCGGTGTCGGTGGGGGCACGCCTGCGCGGACACTTCACGCTGGCAGCCGAAACCCCGAAGGCGAGCGGGGTGCTGCGACGCTATTCCGTCAGCGTCGAGGTCGAGGGCAGCGACCGCCCGGCGCTTGCCGCGGACTGGCTTGTGCTGATCGTCGGCGGCTGAGGCGCCGCAGGCAGGGCGCGGGCCCATCTGGAGAATTTGCAAAGATCAACGGCGCGGAGGACATCAACATGCCGGTTTCATTCAAGGATCAAGTCGCAATCGTCACTGGGGCGGGGGGCGGTCTGGGCCGCTCCCACGCCCTCATGCTGGCCCGTCACGGTGCGGCGGTCGTGGTGAACGACTTTGGCGGCGGCAGAGACGGGAGCGGCGGCAACACCGAGGCCAGTGAGGCCGTCGTGCGCGAAATCACGGCCGAGGGCGGCCGGGCCATCGCCAACGCCGGCAACGTCACCTCCGAAGCCGACATGGCCGCGATGGTGGAACAGACGCTGTCAGCCTTCGGGCGGATCGACGTTCTGATCAACAACGCTGGCATTCTGCGCGACAAGAGCTTCGCGAAGATGGAGATCGATGATTTCCGCCGCGTCGTCGATGTGCACCTCCTAGGCACTGCGGTTGCCACCAAGGCGGTCTGGGCCACGATGCGCGAGCAGGCCTATGGCCGTATCCTCGTCACCTCCTCGACCTCCGGCAGCTATGGCAACTTCGGCCAGGCGAACTACGGCGCCGCGAAGATGGGGGTGCTGGGTTTGATGAACGTGCTGCATTTAGAAGGCGCGAAATACGGGATACAACTGAACGCCATCCTTCCCACGGCGGCGACCCGCATGACCGGCGACATGATGGACCCGGCGATGCTGGACCTTCTGACGCCCGAACTGGTCTCCCCGGCGGCGGTCTGGCTGGTCAGCCGTGACGCGCCCTCGCGCACCGCATTGCTGGCCGGGGCGGGCACCGTGTCCCGGCTGGCGCTGGTCGAGAGCCAGGGCGTGTGCTTTGCAGGCACAGATTTCACGCCCGATACCGTCGGCGAGCGCTTCGAGGAGATCGCCAGTCTCGACGGGCAGATCGAGGTGATGGCCGGACTCGACCATGTCGACCGGATCATTGCCAATGCCCGCGCCGCGCTGGCGACGAAGGGGTGACGTCATGTCCGAGCGTTTCGAACCGCTGCCGCATGATGCCTATGGCTGGCATCACGCAACCGCGCCGCAATGGGCGGATTCCGATGTCTATGGCCACGTCAACAACGTCGCCTACCTCGGCTACTTCGACACGGCGATGAACGTGGCCTTGCTGGAGCACGGCGCACTCGATCTTTCGGCGACCGCCGAGGGGCCGATCGGGCTCGTCGTGCGAAACGGGGCTCAGTTCTTCCGCGAGATCACCTTTCCCGCGAAACTCAGTGTCGGGGTGCGGATCGAGGTCATCGGACGGACCAGCCTGACCTGGGGCTTCGGTCTTTTCGACCTGGCCGACGGCGCCTGTGCCGCGCGGGGGCAATTCGTCCACGTCTACGTCGACCGAGACACCCGCCGCCCGGCACCCCTGACCCCGGCGCTGCGCGCCTGTGCCGACGCCCTGTTCCGCGATCCCGCCACCGACAAAGAGGAGACCCCGAAATGAGGCAAGCCGTCGTCGTCTCGACCGCCCGCACGCCGATCGGAAAGGCCTATCGCGGAGCGTTCAACGCCACCACCGCGCCCCGTCTCATCGGTCATGCCATCGCGCACGCCGTGACCCGCGCCGAAGTCGAGGCGGGCGAGGTCGAGGATGTCATCGTCGGGGCCGCCCTGCAGCAGGGCACCACGCATATGAACATCGCGCGCACCGGCCTGCTGCGCGCGGGCCTGCCCGTTTCGGTACCCGGACAAAGTGTCGACCGGCAATGCGCTTCGGGGCTGATGGCGATCGCCATCGCAGCGAAGCAGATCATTTCGGATGGCATGACCGTGACCATCGGCGGCGGCGTCGAACAGATCTCGCTGGTGCAGACCCCCGAGATGAACACCCGCCACTGGCAAGACCCCTGGCTGTCCGAGCACCTGCCCGCGACCTACATGTCGATGGTCGAAACGGCCGAGATCGTCGCGCGTCGCAACGGCATCAGCCGCGCGGATCAGGATGCCTACGCCCTGCAGTCGCAGCAGCGCACCGCCGCCGCACAGGCCGCGGGCAAGTTCGATGACGAGATCGTGCCGATCACCACGGTGATGCAGGTCACCGACCGGGCCACGGGCGAGACCTCGATGCAGGAAGTGACGCTGTCCAGGGATGAGGGCAACCGTCCCGGCACCACGCTGGAAGGGCTTTCAGGCCTGTCGCCGGTGTTCAGGGACGGGCAGCAGATTGCTGCGGGGGCACATGTCACTGCAGGCAATGCCTCGCAGCTTTCAGACGGAGCCTCCGCTGCGGTCCTGATGGAGCGCACCGAGGCCGAGCGTCGCGGGCTGGCGCCGCTGGGGCTCTATCGGGGGATGGCCGTCGCGGGCGTCTCGCCGGACGAGATGGGCATGGGCCCGGTGCCTGCGGTCCGCAAGCTGCTGGCCACCCATGGCCTGAGCATCGAGGACATCGGCCTGTGGGAACTGAACGAGGCCTTTGCCGCGCAGGTCATCCCCTCGCGTGATGAGCTGGGCATTCCCGACGAGCGGCTCAACGTCAATGGCGGGGCGATCTCCATCGGGCATCCCTACGGCATGTCGGGTGCGCGGATGGTCGGCCATGCGCTGATCGAGGGCAGGCGGCGCGGCGCGCGCTTTGTTGTCGTCACCATGTGCGTCGGCGGTGGCATGGGGGCGGCAGGGCTTTTCGAAGTGCTCTGAAACGGCATCCGCCGAAGGATCCAGACGGCCGCCGGTTCCCCCGGCGGCCGTTTGCCTTGCGGCCCTTGGCAAAAGAAAGACCCGCCTGTGTATCCATGGGCGGAGTCTCCATGGGCGGGCCCTGATGAGCTGAAAAGGACCGCCTGCCTCAGCCGAGGCCGGTGCGCCGCTCCAGCCAGGCCGGACGCCCGGCCGCGTTGTGCCGGGCTTCCGCCGCAGCCAGCCAGTCCGCGGTGACGGGCGGGAAGGGGGCCGCGCGGGGCGTGCCGCTGTCTCGCGCCACATGCAGCAGAACCTGTTCACACCAGGCCAGCAGGGTGCCGTCCTCGGCCTGCATCTCCTGGTAGAGGTGCATCCGCTTGGCATCGGCGGCCTGCACCCGGGTCTGGACGACAAGCGAATCGCCCTCGTGGCACTCGCGCTGGTAGCCGATCCGCATTTCCAGGGTGTAGAGCGTCGCCTGGGCCGAGGCGCGGTAGCCCTCATCCAGTCCGATGTCCCCCATCAGCGCGGTCACGCTGCGCGAGAAGGCGATGCCATAGGCGAAGTCGCCCATGTGGCCATTGTAGTCGACCCAGTCCGACGGCACGCGGAACCGGCTGACGGGCAGTTCGGGTCCGCTCATTTGCGCCCCCAGGCGGGCAGCCGGTGGCGCAGCTCCCCCACGATTCCGCGGCGGAACACCAACACGCAGACCATGAAGGTCGCGCCCAGAACCGTGGTCACCGGAACACCGGTGGTGGCCAGGTAGTTCTGCAGCGTCACGACGAGACCCGCGCCGACGATCGGCCCGGCAATGCTGCCGATGCCGCCCAGCAGGGTCATCAGGATGACCTCTCCAGACATGTGCCAGTTGACGTCGGTTAGGGTGGCGAACTGGAACAGCAGCGCCTTGAGGCTGCCGGCCAAACCGGCAAAGCCCGCCGACATGACAAAGGCTCCCAGCTTGTAGCGCTGCACCGAGTAGCCGAGCGAGATCGCGCGCGGCTCGTTCTCGCGGATCGCCTGCAGGATCATCCCGTAGGGCGAATGCACGATGCGCCAGATCGCGAAGAGACTGGCCACGAAGACCACCGCGACGACGTAGTAGAGCGTCGTGCTGTCGGCGAGGTCGATGACCCCGAACAGTTTTCCGCGGGAAAAGCCCTGAATGCCGTCCTCGCCTTGGGTGAAGGGGGCCTGCAGGCAGAAGAAGTAGAACATCTGCGACAGGGCCAGCGTGACCATGGCGAAGTAGATGCCCTGACGGCGCACGGCAAGCAGCCCGATCACCAGCCCCAGCACCAGCGCCCCGCCGACACCGGCGAGGATGGCGACCTCGGGGTTGACCTCCCAGACCTTCAGGGCATGGGCCGTGAAATAGGCCGCGCCCCCGAAGAAAGCGGCGTGGCCGAAGGACAGCAGCCCTCCGTAGCCAAGCAGCAGGTTGAAGGCCGACGCGAAGAGGGCGAAACACATCAGCTTCATGAGAAGCACCGGATAGAACCAGAGCGGAAGCAGCATGAGCACGCCGATCAGCGCGAGCACGAGGATCCGCTGGGCAGGGTGTGGTCGACGGGCTTCGGCGACCGACTCGTATTCTTTGGCTACGGTCATGTCAGCTTTCCTTTCCGAAGAGACCCGCAGGACGCAGCATCAGAACCACGGCCATGATGATGAAGATCGCGATATTCGCGGCCTCGGGGTAAAAGACCTTGGTCATTCCCTCGACGATGCCGAGAAGATAGCCGGTGGCGATCGCGCCGAGGATCGACCCCATGCCGCCGACCACGACCACCGCGAAGATGATGATGATGAGGTTGGATCCCATCGTCGGGCTGACCTGGAAGACCGGCGCGGCCAGCACCCCGGCGATGCCCGCCAGGGCGCAACCGAAGGCGTAGGTCAGCGTCAGCAGCAGCGGCACGTTCACACCGAAGGCCTGGACAAGCGTTGCATCCTCGGTCGCCGCGCGAAGGTACGAGCCGATCTTGGTTTTCTCGATCAGTGCCCAGGTACCCAGGCACAGCAGAAGCGACGCGATGACGACCCAGCCGCGATAGATGGGGACGGTCACGAAATCGGTCCGCACCACGCCCTTCATCTCGGCCGGAGCGGAGAAGGGTTTGCCCGAAGCGCCGAAGAAGTGCTGGAACAGCCCTTCCAGGAGCAGGGCAAGCCCGAAGGTGAACAGCAGCCCGTAAAGATGGTCGAGTTCGTAGAGGCGCCGCAGCATTGTCCGTTCGACCACCGCGCCGACAAGGCCGACGATGAGCGGGGCCAGCAGCAATGCGCCCCAGAAACCAATGCCCAGGTACTGCCCCAGCATCCAGGCCGAGAAAGCGCCCAGCATGTAGAAGGCCCCATGGGCGAAGTTCACCACGCGCAACAGCCCGAAGATCACCGCCAGGCCAAGCGACAGCAGCGCGTAGAACGAGCCGTTGATCAGGCCGATCAGCAGCTGGCCGGTGAGAACCGGCAGCGGCATCCCAAGAATCATTATCATATCAAACCCCTAGCGCCATGTTCAGCGCGTCTCGCTTCGCGGGCAGCTCGGCCACGTCGAAGCTGTCGATCATCACGCCATGATCCATGACGTAGAAGTGGTCGGCGATCTTGGCCGCGAAACGGAAATTCTGTTCGACCAGCAGGACGCTCAGCCCATGGCTCTTCAGCGCCTTCAGCATCTCGCGGATCCGGTTCACGATCACCGGGGCCAGCCCTTCGGTCGGCTCATCGAGAAGGATCATGCTGACCCCGGTGCGCAGGACGCGGGCGATGGCCAGCATCTGCTGCTCGCCGCCGGAAAGCTTGGTACCCGGGCTGTGCCGTCGCTCCAGCAGGTTGGGGAACAGCGTGTAGATCTCGTCCAGCGACATTTCCTTTCCGCTGCTGGCCACCTTCGGCGGCAGCAGCAGGTTCTCCTCGACGGTGAGCGAGGCGAAGATGCCACGCTCCTCAGGGACGAACCCCATGCCGACATGGGCGATCCGATGCAGCGGCAGCCGCAGGATCGACCGCTGGTCGAATTCGATCTCTCCGGTGCGTTTGCGCAGGATGCCCATCAAGCTGCGCAGGGTGGTGGTCTTGCCGACGCCGTTGCGACCCAGAAGCGTGACGGTCTCCCCCGGGTAAACGTCGAGATGGACGCCGTAGAGCGCCTGGCTCTCGCCGTACCAGGCTTCGAGATCGCGCACCCTCAGTTGCGCGGGGCCGCGGGCCTCGCGGGTCGTCGCCGCTGCCTCAATCATCGTCCTCAGCTCCCATGTAGGCTTCGCGCACGCGGGGATCGGCGCTGACCTCGGCATAGCTGCCCTGGGTCAGGATCTCGCCGCGCTGAAGCACGGTGATGTCGTGACCGATGTCGGCGACGACCTTGATGTTGTGCTCTACCATCAGCAGCGCGCAGTCGCGGGCGACATCGGCGATCAGGCCGGCCATGGCCTCAACGTCTTCCTGGCCCATGCCTGCCAGCGGCTCGTCCAGAAGCAGAACCTTGGGATCCAGAGCCAGCGTCGTGGCGATCTCAAGCGCGCGCTTGCGCCCGTAAGACAGGTCCGCGGCGCGCCGATCAGCCATGTCGGCGAGCCCGACGCGCCCCAGCAGATCCATCGCCCGGGGACGCAGCCGTGACAGGCTGCCAAGTGATCGCCAGAATTGCACGGCAAGCCCGTTGGGCCGTTGCAGCGCCACGCAGACGTTGTCGACCAGCGACATGTCCCCGAAGGTCGCGGAAATCTGGAACGACCGCGCAACCCCGAGCCGTGCCACATGGGCAGGCTCCATACCGGAGATGTCGGTCTCGCCGAACATGATCTTGCCCGTGGTCGGCTGCAGGAACTTGGTCAACAGGTTGAAGACCGTGCTCTTGCCCGCGCCATTCGGACCGATCAGCGCGTGAATCCGGCCATGGTGAATGTCGATGTCGACGTTGTTCACCGCCTGGAAGTTTCCGAAGGTCTTGCTGAGACCCCGTGCCGACATTGCGGCACGGGACCCGGCCGGCGCGGGGCGCGCCGGAACGGTAGCCATCGTCATGGGATCACCCTTCAGTCGTCGAGGAGCGGACAGGCGCTCTGCTCGATCGGTCGGAAGGCCTCGTCACCCGGGATGGTGCGCAGGACCTTGTAGTAGTCCCAGGGGCCCTCCGATTCCTCGGGGGTCTTGACCTGCACGAGGTACATGTCGTGCACCACGCGGCCGTCCTTGCGCAGGTAGGCGTTCTGGTTGAAGAAATCGTCGATATCCATGCCGCGCATGGTCTCCATGACCTGCGAACCGCTGGTTGCCTGGCCGGAGGCCTCGGCCGCCTTGAGGTAGTTCATGACCGCCGAGTAGACGCCGGCGTGCACCATGGTCGGCATCTTGCCGTCCATACGGTCGGCAAAGCGTTGCGACCAGGCGCGGGTGTCATCGTTCATGTCCCAGTAGAAGGCGGTGGTCAGCTTCAGGTTCTGCGCGGTCTCAAGGCCGACACCGTGCACGTCGGTCAGGAACAGCAGCATACCCGCCATCTCCTGGCCGGTGGCGGTAATACCGAACTCTTCGGCCTGCTTCAGGGCCGTCATCGTGTCGCCCGACGAATTCGCAAGTGCGATCACATCCGCGCCCGAGGCCTGGGCCTGCAGCAGGTATGAGGAGAAGTCCGAGGTTTCGCGCGGGTGCATGATCTTGCCGACGACCGTGCCACCCGCGGCTTCCACCGCTGCCGAAGTATCGGTCTCGAGCGCATGACCAAACGTGTAGTCGACCGTCAGGAAGAACCAGTTCTTGCCCCCTTCCAGCGTCATCGCACGGCCGGTGCCGTTCGCCAGCGCATAGGTGTCCCAGGTCCATTGGGCGGTCGAGGGCGAGCAAGACGCGCCTGTCAGCTCGGAGGAGCCGCCGGTCGATATCAGCAGCGCGGTATCGCTCTGGCGGGTGATTTCCTGCACGGCAAGGGCAACCGAAGAGGTCGGCAGGTCAGCGATGGCGACGACGTTCTGTTCGTCGACCCAGCGACGGGCGAGCGTCGAGCCGACGTCCGGCTTGTTCTGGTGGTCGCCAACGATCACCTCCAAGTCCTCGCCAAGCAGCTTGCCGCCGAAATCTTCGACGGCCATGCGCGCGGCAACTTCCGAGCCCTTGCCTGAAAGGTCAAAATTCATCCCGGACATATCGGTGAGAACGCCGATCCGATAGGGTTCGGCATGCGCCCCCGCGGCAAGCGCAACCGAGAATAGCGAAGCCAGAGCGGCCCTGTTCAGTTTTGTCATTGGAATACTCCTCCCGTTTCGCACCGATGCCGGTGCATGACTGGCCGGTCGCCCCTTGCGACGGCCCTTGCATCAGGCCCTGCTGCCACCTTCGGCAAGCAGTTTGGCCAGAAGAAACTGATCTCCTTCGGCGCCCTCGGCCCAGTTTCTCCGGGCGTGGGCGTCAATGGCGGATTTGGTCATGCGCAGGGACATCGCCGGACTTTCGGCGATCGTGGCCGCCCAGGCCCGCGCAGCGTCCAAGGCGGTGCCGGCCGGGACCTTGCGATCGGCCAGCCCCAGCTCCAGCGCCTCATCGGCGCCGATCGTCTCGTCACAGCACAGGATCCGCTTGGCGCGTCCGGCGCCAACCCGCTCGGTCAGCAGCGGCAGCCCGCCCCAGCCAAGCGTCATGCCGAGACGGACCTCGGGAAAGCGCAGGTAGGCCTCTTCCGACATGACGCGGAAATCGGCACAGAGCGCGAGGATCGCACCGCCACCAATCGCGGGCCCCTCCAGCGCAGCAATGACGATCTGGGGCAGTCGCCGCCAGGCATTGCTCATCCGCACGCCCGCATTCATTGACAGGTGGCGGGCGACATCCTTGCCTTCGGGGTTCCACAGGCGGGCGTCCTTCAGGTCGACCCCGGCCGCGAAGATGCTTGATGTTCCGGCGAGCACGACAACAGAAACGTCGGGGTTGCGCGAAAGCTCGATCGCAGCGGCCTCAAGCCCGTCGATCATCGTGTAGTCCAGCGCATTCGCGTTGCCGCCCCGGTCGAATCGCACGGACGCGACCGCGTCCTGAATCTCGGCTTCAACACCTGTCATCTTGGTCATTTTCCCTTGTCGTCGCTCTGCCGTCATGCGACATACTACCAAGTATGTTGCATATCGAGTTGCAGCAATGCAATATGAAAATTAAGAGCGCAGTCACCGGCGCGCGCGCAGATTGACCTTTTCTTGAGGAGGAAGAGATGGCCCAGAGCTCCACGGATATGGCCCTGAACAGTACCATGAGCGCCGATCCCGCGCTTGATCGGAACAGGTCCGTCCTGCGCTATATCCTTGATGGCTATGCCGAGACACAGCCCGACGCGCCGTTCGTCCAGTTCTGGCCCGGGCCGCTGTGGAGCTATGGCGAGTTGCGCCGCCGTGTGCGGCTGCGGGCCAGCGCGCTGGCCCAGGCCGGTGTCAGGCGCGGCGACCATGTGCTTTGCCTGATGGGCAACAGCCCCGACCTTCTGTGCACCTGGTTTGCGATCAACTACCTCGGCGCGGTCTATGTCCCCATCAACACAGGCGCGCGCGGGCAGATGCTGGAGCACATCCTGGCCGACGCCGACGCGCCCATCCTCATTGCCCAGGCGCCGCTGGTCGAGAGGTTGGCCGAGGTGAGGCCCGGAAAGGTGACGACCGTTCTGGTGGTCGAGGGCGAGGGTGGCGCCATCGACGGCTACGACATCGCGCCGCTGGTCGATCCGCAGGAAGAAGACCCCGAGGCGCTGAAGCTGGCGCAGCCAATCGAACCCTGGGATCTGCATGCGATCATGTACACCTCCGGCACGACGGGGAACGCCAAGGGGGTGATGAGCACCTATGCCCAGCATTATACCATGGGCCCGGATGCCTTCGATGTCGCGGCAGACGACCGCTGCCTGATCTGCGGCCCGATCTTCCACTGTGGCTCGACGCTCTACGTCAATGCCATGCTGGCGCGGGGCCTTTCGATCGGGATGATGCGCGAATTCAAGACCGATACCTTCTGGCAGGCGGTGCGTGATACCGGCTCGACCTATTGCCTCCTCCTCGGGGTCATGGCCGCCTTCCTCCTGAAGGCCCCGGCTAGCCCGGATGATCGCGACCACACTCTGCGCCGCGCCTTCATCACGCCCTTCGGCGAGGATGGCCCGCTCTTTGCAGAGCGCTTCGGCGTCGAGGCCTGGACGATCTACAACATGACCGAGATTGCCAGCCCGATGAGCGCGGGTCCCGGCATCACCACCAAGGGGATAGCCGGCAAGCCACGGCCCTGGTGCGAGCTGCGGATCGTCGATGAGAACGACATGCCCCTGGGGGATGGCGAAACCGGCGAGCTGATCATCCGGTCGCATCGGCCCTGGGCCCTGATGTCGGGCTACTACAACAATCCCGGCGTCACGGTGGACGCGATGCGGAACGGCTGGTTCCACACGGGCGACAGCTTCCGCCGCGACGCGGATGGCACCTATTACTTCGTCGACCGGCTGAAGGACGTGATCCGGCGGCGCGGAGAGAACATCTCGTCCTTCGCGCTGGAAGGCGAGGTGCTGAACCTTCCCGAAATTCGCGAATGCGCCGCCGTGGCCGTGCCGTCCGAGTTCACCGAAGACGATGTTCTGATCGTCGTTTCCCCCGCCGAAGGGCAGAGGATCGACCCGGTTTCGGTCAGCGAAAGCCTGTCTGCCACGCTGCCGCGCTTCATGGTGCCGCGCTACCTCCGGGTGCTGGATGACCTGCCCAAGACCGCCTCGGGCAAGGTGCAGAAACACCTGCTTCGCAAGGCGGGTGTGACACCCGACACCTGGGACCGCGAGGCAGAGAAACCTGCCCGTGAGCGGGCCTGAGGCCCGATCCCTTCCCCCGTCGCTTGACGCGGCGACAACGGACCTTGCCAGGAAGTCACATGTCGACACATACCCGCCTGAATGACCCGACGCTTCTGCGTGAAGCCTGCCTGATCGACGGCGCCTGGTGCCAGGCCGCTTCGGGCGAAACCATCGCCGTCCTCAACCCCTCGGATGGCACGACCGTCGGTCGGGTGCCGCAGATGTCGCCGGAGGAAATCCCCACCGCCATCGAGGCCTCGCAACAGGCCCAGGCGGATTGGGCGCAACGGGCGGCGCGCGAGCGTGCGGCCGTGCTGCGTCGCTGGTTCGAGCTGATCCTTGCCCATAGCGACGACCTAGCCCTGATCATGACGCTGGAACAGGGCAAGCCCCTGGGCGAAGCGCGCGGCGAGATCGCCTATGCCGCCTCTTTCGTCGAATGGTTCGCCGAGGAGGCAAAGCGGGTCTATGGCGAGACGACCCCCGCCCCCCGCCGTGACCAGCGCTTGACGGTGATGCGCCAGCCCATCGGGGTTACCGCGGCGATCACGCCCTGGAACTTTCCGGCGGCGATGATCACCCGCAAGGCGGCCCCGGCATTGGCAGCGGGATGTTCGATGATCCTGCGACCGGCCGACCTGACCCCGCTGACCGCCACGGCCCTGGCCGAACTGGCGCAGCGTGCAGGCCTGCCTGGGGGCGTGCTGCAGGTCGTGACAGGCCCGGCCTCCAGGCTTGGCAAGGTGCTGACCGACAGCCCCGTGGTCCGCAAGCTCTCGTTCACCGGCTCGACCGAGGTGGGGCGGCTGCTGATGGCGCAATGCGCGGATACCATCAAGAAGCTCTCGCTCGAACTGGGCGGCAATGCGCCCTTCATCGTCTTCGACGACGCCGATCTCGACAAGGCGGTCGAGGGGGCCATGGCGTCCAAGTACCGCAATGCCGGGCAAACCTGCGTCTGCGCCAACCGCATCCTCGTGCAGTCGGGCATCCACGACGCCTTCGTCGAGAAACTGAGCGCGCGCGTGGCCGCGCTGAAGGTGGGCGACGGCACGGCAGAAGGCACCGAGATCGGCCCGCTGATCGAGGCCAAGGCCCTCGACAAGGTCGAGGCACATATCTCTGATGCGGTGGCCCTGGGCGCCACGCTCCGTCAGGGCGGAAAACGCCTTGGCGGCCTCTTCCTGGAACCCGCCGTTCTGACGGGTGTCACCCCGCGCATGAAAGTGGCGACTGAAGAGACCTTCGGGCCGCTCGCCCCGGTCTTCCGCTTCGAGACCGAGGAAGAGGCCATCGCCATGGCCAACGACACGATCTTCGGCCTTGCGGCCTATTTCTTCACCCGGGACCACGCGCGTCTCGTACGCGTGTCCGAGGCGCTGGAATACGGTATGGTGGGGCACAACACGGGGCTGATCTCGAACGAGGTGGCCCCTTTCGGCGGGGTCAAGCAATCGGGCCTCGGGCGCGAAGGCTCGCGCCATGGTCTCGATGAATACCTCGAACTGAAATACCTCTGCAGTGCGGTCTGATCGCCCTGCCCAATTTCAAGCCAAGGACAGACACATGACAGATGGCATTGCAACTTTCTCCTTCGACAGCCCTGGTTCGATCTGCGTGGATTGGGGCGGTGCGCGGCGGATCGGCGAAACCCTCTCGGGCTGGTTCAGCCAGCGCAACCTGCTGATCGTGACGGATCGCTTCCTGCACGAGAGCGGCGCGTTGGATCCCGCTCTGGCCTCGCTCGCGGCCAATGGCTTCTCGGTCACAGTCTTCGATCAGGTCGTCGCGGATCCACCGGAAGCCGTACTGATGGCCTGCGTGAAACAGGGCAAAACCGCCGGCGCCGATCTGGTGATGGGCCTTGGCGGCGGGTCGTCCATGGACATTGCCAAGCTGGCGGCGGTGCTGCTGGTCACTGCACAGGAGCTCTCCGATCTCTACGGGATCGGCAATATTCGGGGCGCACGCACGCCGCTGGTACAGGTCCCTACCACCGCGGGCACGGGATCGGAGATGACCAACATCACCATCCTGACCACCGGCGAGACGACCAAGATGGGCATCGTCGGGCACCAGCTTTATGCGGACCGCGTGCTGCTGGATGCCGAGCTGACCCTAGGCCTGCCCGCCGTGCAGACGGCCGCGACCGGGATTGATGCCATGGTCCATGCCATCGAGGCCTTCACCAGCAAACACCGCAAGAACCCGCTCTCGGATGTCTTCGCGCGGGAGGCGATGCGGCTCATGGCACCGAACCTCGTCACTGCCTGCACCCAGCCCGACAACCGGGCGGCGCGCGAGGCGATGCTTCTGGGCTCCGCACTGGCCGGTCAGGCCTTTGCCAACAGCCCTGTGGCGGCGGTGCATGCGCTGGCCTATCCGCTGGGCGGTCACTATCACCTGCCGCACGGGCTAACCAATGCGCTGATGCTGGGTCCGGTCCTGCGCTACAACATGCGCGCCGCCGCGCCGCTCTATGCGGAACTGGCGGATGTCGTGCTCGGCCCCTCCGACGAGGGCGTGCAAGCCCGCGCGTCGGCCTTCGTTGACTACATGGCGGACCTGATGGACCGCTCCGGCGCGCCGCGCCGCCTGCGCGATTGCCAGGTCACCGAGGAGAGCCTGCCGACGCTGGCCCGCGACGCCATGCTTCAGTCCCGGCTATTGATCAACAACCCGGTCGAGGTGACCGAGGCGGATGCTCTGGCGCTCTACCGCGAGGCCTACTAGGTGTTCAGTCCCAGCATGTGATGGGTTGGATCGACAGTGGATCTTTCTGGCTCTTTTGTCCAGATTTTGCAGATGTATTCGAATGGTGTCAGGCCCTGCAGCGTCTTGAGGCGACGCGAATAATTGTATCACCGGCATCTGCGCGACGAGTTGGGCGCCATGCCCGCGACCATCGAGCGCCAGCTTGTGACACTCAAGTCGTACTATGCCTGGCGTGAAGATCGGAACAGCGCCCTGCCCTTCCCATTTGCCGACGCCCGTATCTACGTGTAACTGTGCCTTTATTTCTTGGACGCTGATGTATTGGCAGGTGTCGCGTTGCCCTTAAATCGGTTCTGCCTCACTTTGTGTGGCGCAACTATCCTGAAACTGGAAAATTCAGGTATCCTGAAACTGGAAAATTCAGGAGGTATAGTTGTGAGTTCGAAGAAGCACTGGTCGCCCGGGAGCGATGTTGCCGTTCAAAGCGTTGAGCGAAGTGAAAGAGGCGGGTGGATTGTATCTGGCGTCTTGGCTCCCAACGGCATTTGCCCAGACTGTGGATTGCATTCACGCCGACGTCACGGCTGGCGGCGTCGGCGGCTGCAGGATTATCCCGCGCATGGAGACGAGGTAACGGTTGATCTCGCAATTTGCCGTTGGCGATGTCAGGCACCCGCTTGCCCACGCCGGACATTCTCAGACCAAATCGCCTCGATTGCGCGTCCATTTGCACGTCGTACTTCGCGTGTCGGGGAGATTGTCACCCATCTTGGGCATGCGACCGGCGGACGGCCAGCCGAGCGGTTGTTGCATCGTTTGGGCCTTGGAGTCAGCGATGACACGGTGCTTAGGCAGCTGAAGAACCGTGCCCAAGACAGTGGCGAGTCGCCGACAGTCATCGGGATCGACGACTGGAGTTGGCGGAAATCGCAAACCTACGGCACGATCATTGTGGATCTGGAGCGTCGCGTGGTGATCGACATTCTTGAGGATCGAGATGTCGTCAGCTGCACCAACTGGCTGAAGCGACACCCCGAGGTGGAAGTGATCAGCAGAGATCGCTGCGGTCTCTACGCCCAGGCAGCACGGCAAGGGGCACCGCAGGCGAAGCAGGTCGCTGACCGGTTCCATATCGTACAAAACCTGCGGCAGGCCATCGAGGAGCAAATGAACCTTCACGGCCGTGCGACCGGCAGGGCGCTGCTGTCCGACGCCGACAACATCACCGCAGCCGGCAGCCTTCTGAAGTCACGCCTGGCGCATAGGACGTCTCGGGAAGAGATTTTCGCCACCATTCATGCGCTCCGAAATCAGGGGCTTTCATGCAGCGAGATCGGGCGGCGAACAGGGTTCCCGCGTCGCAGCATCGCGAAATGGCTGCAGTTCGAGACACCACCGGACCGCAGGCGGGCCGCTTTGAAGCCGACATCGCCGTGGTACTTTGAAGAGTTCCTGAGCCAAAGCTGGAAGGAGGGCATTCGAACTGGCAGCGCCCTGTTCCGTCTGATCCGAGAGCGCGGTTACGAGGGGAGTCAGTCGCATTTGCAGCGTCTGTTGGCGGGCTGGCGAAAAGCAGAACAGCAAGGGAGCGACTCCAAGGTAGAGCACGAAATCCTTAAGCCAGTCCGGGACCCGGAAACGGGGCACGCGATTTCCCCGGTCATCGCAGCCGCGCTGTGCATCAAACCCCGCGGAAAGCTCACCCCGGATCAAGCGCGGAAAGTCGACGCGCTCAAGGCCGGTTCTCCCGCCTTCGCAACGATGCGAAGTCTCGCCATGCGGTTCAACGGTATCCTGCGCAGCCGCCAAGCAGACCCGCTCCCAGCATGGATCGACAACGCGATCGAAACCGATCTGGCGCCCATCGTGCGCTTTGCCCGCACATTGAACCGGGACTTCGATGCAGTCAAAAACGCCATCGAGATGCCATGGAGCAACGGCCAAGCAGAAGGTCAGATCAATCGCCTGAAGACGCTCAAACGCGCCATGTACGGTCGAGCCGGTCCAGAATTGTTGCGGGCGAGAATGCTCCAGTCGGCTCAAGCCCGAACATGCGGCGCGCGGTACGGGTAGCACCGATCACCAGATCATCTCCGTCCACGGCCAATAGGGCTGTTGCATCGATCCCGTCCGGGCCTGCCATGATTATCCGCGCATTGGGGAAGGACGATCTGAAATGACAGTTCTCGATGACCTGAGCGTACTGGGACACCGTGTTAGACAACAGCCGGTTGAAGCCTTCGGTCTCGTCAACGCGCGCTGATGAGACATCGAGTGCCGCAAGAATGTGTCCATCCGCCCCGAAGATTGGCGCATCCATGCAGCTGAGGGCCGTGTTCCGCGCGAAAAAATGATCCTCGCGATGGATGGTGATCCGGCGCTTTTCGGCCAGGCAGGTGCCGATCCCGTTCGTGCCCTCGTGCGCCTCGCTCCAGTCGGCACCGGGGTGAAGACCCCAGTTGCGAAAGGTTGCTGCATCCGCATCGGCGCATCTGAGGTCGAGCACGATCCCGGTTGCATCGGTCAACAGAACCCCGCAGCCCGAGGCGCCGACAAGCGCGAAAAGCTCATCCAGCTTCGGCGTCGCCATTGCGAGGAGTCTTCCGAGTTCGTCCCGGCGTCGAGCCAGTTCGCTGCATTCGATCAGATAAGGCGCTTTGTCATTGGCGGGATCAAGACCGTGATGCTCCATCGAGCGCCGCCAAGATGCCGCCAGAGGCGAACGCGCCGCGTCCGACCCGGATTCGACCACGCGGATCACCTTCTCTACATGATGCGCCTCCCGTCGCATGATGTGTCCTCCCGTATAAGGCAGGCAGCAAAGGGCGAGAGCAAAGCGCTTGGGGTTGCGCGATCCACGCCCCTCTGAAGTCTTTCTCGCGGATCATAACACATTCAACGGTGATGTCACGTTAACTGGGCGCTTATGGTAAAAAAAGAACCCCAGGTCCTACGGCTGAGAATTACTCTTGAATATGTCGACCCCGCCCCGTGGCGGGAAATCGAGATCCGCTCGGACAAGACCCTGCCACACCTGCACGATGCCATTCAGGCGGCTTTCCTATGGTACGACATGCACCTGTGGGACTTCGAGATTGGTGACCGGAAATATCAGATGAAAAGCGAGGCCTTCTGGATCGAGCCGATGTTCGGGCCACCCGTGATGGAGGTCACTACGAAAAAGCTGGACTTTTTCCTGAACGCCAAGGTGCCACCGGTGATCTACACCTATGACTTTGGCGATGATTGGGCGCATCGCATTGAGCTCGTCTCAACACGCACGGTTGTGCCAAATGAGCCATTGCCGCGTTTTGTCGGCGGCCAATGGGCAACCCCGCCCGAGGACATTGGAGGCCCGCCCATGTACGAAGTCTTCAAGGAGGCGCAGAAGAATACAAACCACCCGGAACATGACTGGGCGAAGAAAGCAGGATACGTTGACTGGGCTCATGATGAAATCCACGCCGATGCTGTCAGTGAGCAGTTCGCGAAACTGCAGAGACAAAAGACACGGCGGACATCACGTTGGGTTATGGAGGGCTAGAGGCGTCATAATGGGTACACTCATAGTGACAACGCGCATGAACAGCGAAAGCAGCCGTTTTCCTATTCACTTTGGGTCTTTTTTAGATAATGAACAGATCACGTCAGAGGCACACCCATAATGAACACTTATCAGGCCAAAATCGGATATGCGCGCACTTCGACCGTCGAACAGAACCTCGATGCGCAGATTGCTGTCTTGAAAGAGGCCGGGTGCGGCATGGTCCGCACCGAGCAAAAGAGCGGGACCAGCCTGGAGGGACGACCCGAACTCAAGACGATCCTCGACTTCATCCACCCAGGAGAAACGCTGGTCGTCACGCGCATTGACCGGCTGGCCCGCAGTCTCAGTGATCTGCAGGCTATCGTCACTCACCTGAAATCCAAGGGCGCGCACCTGGCGGCCACCGAGCAGCCTGTGGATACATCCACGGCAACCGGAAAAGCCTTTTTCGATATGCTTGGCGTTTTCGCTGAGTTCGAAACCAACCTGCGCCGGGAGCGCCAGGCCGAAGGCATTGCCTCAGCAAAGCAGCGCGGTGTCTATCGCGGGCGCAAACCCAAAATCAATCTCGAGGCCATTCAGGCGAAGCTGATCGACGGCTGCTTGCCCACCGAAATCGCGCGAGAGATGCGGATATCGCGCGGAACCGTCTATAAAGCAAAGGCCCAAATGACCTTGAACCACAATGGCAACGGGACGGCTGCGTCATGAAAAAGAACACCCGCAAGCCAAAGGCCCCCGCGAAAAAAACGTCGGTCCAGACAAGTTCCAAAGTTTCCCCGCCGCGCAATCTGACACCAGAGCTGTGCGATCGCCTACGCCGAGACATGATGAAGGCCTGCCTCGCCGTGGCTGAAACACATGGGTTGACGGTCGAAGGCGGCGAGTTGAGCGATATCGATCTGCGTCATAGCTTCAACATCGGCTTCCGCGTCGGCATTCCGATGGAAGACGGCGCGATCTACTCGCCGGACAAAGCCATGTTCGAAGTGCTCGCACCGCATTTCGGGCTGGAGCCATCTGATTATCGCCGAACGTTTAAAACCGGTGGAGACCTTCACCGGATCGTTGGGATCAACCCCAACAGACCCAAATACCCTATCAGCACTGAACGGGTCTCCGACGGTCGAGGCTTCAAGATGCCAGCCGAGAACGTCACTTTGTATCTGCAGCGGTCAGACTGATAGAGAGTACTTTCTTTGTTCTCTCAAAAGCCCAAATATGCAGCTTCGGGCCAGCTAGGCCAATCAGAGCAGATCGGCAAACTGCTCTAGGTCAGCAACAGTTGCGACCAGCCCTTGCTGTGTCAGGATCGACAAATACTCGTCAACGCTCTTGCGCGGGTTTTTGAGGCGCGCGCGAACTTTGCGCAGCGCTGAACAAACCAGGCCAGGCGTGAGAGAAAGCTGATCCCGGAAGAAGTCATCGGGGTGCTGAGTCTCGATGCCGAACGGCGCGAGTCTCTCGGGCGGGAAGTCCTTCAGGTTCTGAGTGACGATAGCGTCACAGCGCCCGACGATGGCGGCTGAGAAAACCCGCGGCCGCGACAATGACCAGAAGGTGGAGCGCGCTTTGCATGGTCTCTCCTTTAGCCCAAACCTGGATGGCTTGAAACACGGGCGGAGTTTCGTGTGTTTTCGTCATTATCCGCCAGAGAGTTAACCTTCACATCAGGCCGTGCTATGCGCGTGCCATGACGCAGCGCACACAAGACCCCCCGATGCAGATCGCCAAGCAGCGCTTCAAGTTGCGGGGCTGGATCACCTCCAGGCTTTGGGCACAGGTGATGGCCGGGATGATCCTGGGGTTTGGGCTCGGTCTGCTCCTGAGCGAGGCAACGGGACTGGTACAGCCGGACACCGCGGAAGTGATCGGGATCTGGCTGGCGCTGCCCGGCAAGATATTTCTGGCGTTGATCGCCATGGTGCTGATCCCGCTGATCTTCTCGTCTATCGTGGGGGGACTCTCGGGTGCCGGATCGGGCGAGGAGTTGCGCTCGGTCGGGTTGCGGCTGGCGGCCTTCATCCTTTCGACGACGACTGTCGCGGCGACCATCGGCGTGATGCTGGCTCAGTGGCTCAAGCCCGGCGAGGGGCTTGCCGGTTTTTCGGCGGGGCCTGCCGATCCGGCCCTAGTGGATCTGAACGGCGCGATACCGGACGTGCCGGATCAGGAGGCGCCAGCCGCCCTGCCGGACATGATCGTCAATATCCTGCCGACCAACCCCACCGCGTCGATCGTGCAGGGGGACATGCTGGCCGTCGTCGTGCTTGCGCTGCTGGTCGGCATTTCGGTAACCCAGGTTCAGGACAAGCGCGCCGCGCCGTTCCTGGCCTTGATGGATGCGGTGCTATCGATCTCGATGAACATCGTCAAATGGGCGATGTTTCTGGCGCCTTTCGCGGTCTTCGGGCTGATGGCACAGCTGGTGATGCGCATGGGGTTCGAGACGATGCTCGGCATTTCTGGATATGTCGGCAGCGTTCTGCTGGGGCTGGCCGCCCTGCTGAGCCTCTATTTCCTGATCGCGCTGCTCTTTGCGCAGGTCACGCCGGTGCGCTTAGTGAAGGCGGCGGGCAGCAACCTGTTGTTGGCCTTCTCGACCTCCAGTTCCTCAGCGGTGATGCCGGTGACAATCCAGACGGCGCGCAAGCTTGGCGTGCCGGAAAACATCGCCAACCTGGTCGTGCCGCTCGGGGCGACGATGAACATGGCCGGCACCGCGCTCTATCAGGCCGTCGCCATCCTGTTCCTCGCACAGCTTGCCGGGGTGGACCTGACCGCCGTCCAGATTTCCGTCGTCGTCGGGACGCTGGTGGCGTCCAGCATCGGCGCGCCCGGCACGCCGGGCGTCAGCATCGCGATCCTGGTCAACGTAGCGACGAACATGGGCATCCCGGTCGAGGGTATGGTGATCATTCTCGGCGTCGACCGACTGCTCGACATGTGCCGTACAGCAGTCAATGTCACCGGTGATTTGGTAGCTGCGGTGCTGCTGCGCGCCGTCGGGAGAAATCCCGTCGAAACCGCATAAGGCTAGCAATACAGTTTTAGGCAGCGGGCTCATAAAATTCGATCCACAGCCTGACCGACGCCAGTTTGATCATCGACAAGAAATTGCGTGACGTCTTCATGCCCTCGTTTTGGAGGGAAAGACTGTCGGGCGCCTGTCCGAGGCAGCAGAGCTGAAGGTGCAGGATCTGTCGCTTGCCGCCCGAAGGGGTGGCCATGATCTTGCGACCCTTCATCGCGTAACAGGCCCGAGCGTGCATATTTGATCGTTTGATGGGACATGTCGCGTTGCCCTTTAATCTGAGACGCGACGCGTTTGGCGACAATTTTTGCCCTTAATTGTGAGATACGGCTGTCATGGGGCCCCTGTTTCTCGCGCACCTTTGCGCGATGTGATCAACCGCGGCAAGCAATCGAGGCTCCTTCTCGAAGGCGCGCAAGAGAGCAACCCTTGCATAGTCGTCGATGCTTTTGCTGACGATGGCTGCCTTAGCCAAGGGATGAGATCGAGCGGCGGCGATTGCGGCGAGGCAGAACAGCCTAACTTCCGATCTGGGGTTCTGGACAGCGAACGACGGATCCCCGCGGAAGGTTTTGAGTGACATGGCAAAGGTGACTGCGCGCATTGCGCGCCGAAGTTGCTTGGAGCTGCGTAATCGCGCGGCGTATTCAAGCCGCGCGGCGCCGTTGCGCGCACGATTTATCAGCTTTTCGGGCATCTGTTCGCCACTGGGCTTGCCGAGCGTCGGCACAAGTCTCGTCCCGCAAACCTGACAGTCGAATGCCCAGGCTCGCCTCCAATGCTTAAGCGAAAGGCCCTCTCTGGAGCATTGCAGGCAATGCTGGAATGGCATCTGGGCCGTCAGCGAGGCTTCTCGTGTCGTCATTGCTGGAAAGGTCAAAGATCGCACAACATCTGGGTCAACCCGTGCGGCGTTGGCAATCTTCGCCGCCGCAGCCGCGTCGACGTTGAAGTTCAAGGCGATGCCATGCGCGGTATCGATTCTGAGATGAGCCAGTAGTTCCGCATCATCACAGTAGTTGGCCGCCGCCAGCCGAGACAACCAACCTGACAACAACTCGTCTGGCAGCGGCGCGACAGTCTTGGGCAGCGGGTGCGGCTTCACACCCGGGACTTCTCGAGCCGCCGATGGGGGTTCGCATGGCGCGACCAAACCGGCGTCCATTTTGCGATTGCGTCATCGGTGATGCATTCATCACCTGTTACAATGGCGTCGATGGAAAGATCCTTGATCAGGGCGAAAATGCGCGAGGTCACCCCACCGGTCAGTGCAAGTATCTGCTTGAGTGACTTGACCTTCAGGTTGGACTTCTTTTCCAGTGGCATGGCAGCAATAAGGGTCTGGATCATGTCCGAGAACTCGGCATCGTCGCGCCAGTTTGGCAGATGATGTTCGTCCAGCCGTCGGGCAAGCTGGATATCACCACGGATGGCATCGACGGCCTCGCTGACCCCAAGGCAGACCAGTGACACCTCGAGTTCATTGCTGAGATACCGCAGGACATTGAGAAATCGGCGCTGTTCGCGGTGGGTCCCGGCCAAGAGATTGTGGACCTCGTCGATCATGATCATCCGCAGGCCAAGGTCGCGTAAGAGCGCGATGACACGGACTTCGAGGGAAGCCACATTTTGAGCGCGGGCGCTAAGAGCCGTCGCCGGGGCGCCGACGGCGGCCAGGATGTGCAGGTAAAACCGCCGTTCATCAGGTGCGGGCGGCGCTTGCAACAGCAGAAGCGGTGTGCGGGTGATGCCCGACGCCGGATCGTATTCTGGTGCGTACTTGCGCGACAGGTTTCGGGCAATCATCGTCTTTCCGATCCCGGAGGCGCCATGCACAAGAAGCCCAGGCATACGGGTTTGTCGTGGCGCTTCGATCATGCCCTGCAAGCGGTCCAACACCTGTTCCGCCCGAGGAAAGCCGATCCAGATATCCGATTGAATGAGGGCGATCCGGCCGTCTTCTTCAGTTGTCCCTGCCCTCAATTCACCATCTCTCCACCTTGAACAATGGGCGCGATGTATCACCCGTATCGATCGGGCGCAGCCCTTCGGTTGTCGAGACGGCCGAGTTCGTGCCCTTCAATGTCCCTTTTCTTTCACGGGTTCTGCGTTCGGCCTTCGTCAGGCCCCGGCTTTCAGCTTCGATCTGGCGTTGCTGTCGGATCAGCTCAGCCAGCACCAGCTCATTAGACCCGGACTTGCCAAGGGCACGGGCCTTCCTCATCGCTTCGCGATATTCCCAGAGCGAGACGGGCGGAATTTCCAGGTTTCTGTACCGCGCCTCAACATACCGGCCATCGTCCAGTTCGACCCAGATCATTGAGATATCGCGAGGATCGTAGCGAACGACCACCTTTCCATCCCCGCGCCCAATGTGGCCTGCAAGGGCATCGGACCAGTACCTTATCTGGAACAGATGGATGCCGTCACGCCTGATCTTGCGCAGTTCACTCGGCAGGAAGCTCACCTGAAAGGCTTCCATCTCGAAGGGGATGTCGCCTGTCATTTGCTCTGAGAGCGCCTCCCATTTGGCAACGGGCGTGCAGCCAAGACTTGAATGAATGCTGTTGTTGTAACGGCAGATTTCCAGAGCAAACCAGCGATCGAATTCGCTCAACGTCATCGTGGCCTTGCTTTCGGCGTCATAGTCGCCCTTTGCCGCGATCGAGGATTGCGTTGTTCCCGGCAACAGGTGAACGGCCCCCATCATGGTGCCGATCAACCGTTCGATGTGACCACCGAAGTGAGGACTTGCTGGCGGTCGATAGACCAGATCGATCCCCCAATCCGCACAGGCCGACCGAAAGGCGCGCGACCGGAAATCGCGACCGTTATCGACGTGGATGCTGTGCGGTTTGCCCTGTGCCGGCCAAGGAACATCGCACGCCAATTCCGCAAGAAGTTCCTCCTTGAGGGCCACCGCCTGTGTCAGGCAAAGCGCCACTGACAGACGCGAAGGTGCCTCGAGAGAGGTGTAATATCCGGTCACCATCCGCGTTGCGACGTCGATCGCCAGCGTGACCCAAGGCCGCCCAATTGGTTTGCGTTCCAAGCCGTCGACAAGAATGATGTCCGCCGGTGTATGATCAATTTGGACGATCTCCAGTGGCATACTGGCCTTGTTCTCACCTGTGACCGGCGCAAATTTCTGGCGGGCCGCCTTTGCGCCCTCTCGTGCCTTCGCAACTTCGCGGGCATCCATCGCATCCAGACGACGCTGAACCGTTCGCCGTGTCGGCGGTTGCAAGCCCTCCTGCCAGCAAGCGCTGCGGATTTCTGTCACGACGCGCGACAAGCTCGAACGCTCCCGGCGCAAGAAATAGCGGCGAAGGTGCTCCTCGATTACCGCTTCGACTTTGCTGGATATTAACATCGTCCCGGTCGGGCGGCCCCGTTTCCGCGGAGCCAGAGCGCTGGTGCGCCCACCCTCTTCCGCCAACCGTTTTATCCAACGCCAGACCGTCGCCCTGCTGACACCAAGCTCCCAAACGGCGTCATTGATGCCACGTTCCAGGCTGCCAGTCCCATTGAGATATGCCTGAACAAGAGGGCGCAGCACCGCGGCCCTGCGCGCCTCTTCAGCACCAACGGCAACGGAGTCTTCGCCATCATCATTCATCGATATTTGCCGCAAATGTCTGTGAACCCTGTCTCAGGTTTAAGGGCAAAAATATCAGAATTAAAGGCAAAATCTCATATTTAAGGGCAAAGCTAAGCCGTTGATTTCGTTGGATTTCCCATCTCACAATTAAGGGCTACGCGACAGCTGCGGAAGGCGTTTCCACTTCAGTGCTGGCGGAACGGTTTGGCGTGTCGGTGCGGGCGATCCAGTACACGCTCAAAGCCGATGCGGAGCGCCAGACGGATGCCGCGATCCCGGTCTCAGCGGTCAGTGTGAAGGTCACCGCTGCGGAGCTTGAGGCGCTCGACGCGGTGTTGGCGAAGGCCGGGATCGAGAGCCGGGCCGAGGGTCTGCGGCGGCTCATCCAGGCGGCGGGTGGGGTGTTCGTCCCGGACGCGCAAATGGCGGTCGAGATGGCGCGATACAGGTCCTCTTTGCATGAGGTTGGCAATGGGGTCGCGCAGATCGCCAAGCAGATGACGAAGGCCAACCGGCAGGGGCAGGGGGCTGATGGTGGCACGCGTGCCGAGTTCTCCGAATTGCGCCTCGCGCAGATGCGCGGGCTGGCGCGGTTCATCCTCGATTCCGCCGACGAGATCGACCTGCTCCTGCGGCGCCGTCGCGATGCGATACAGCTCAAGGCCACGGCCGCGTTAAGGGAGTTTGCTCATGCGGCTGAATGATGCGGTTGACGCTGTCACAGGCGAGGTCTTCCGGGACGGCTGGAGCCGGATCCGGGGCTCGATGCAGGGGCTGCATGTCGCCAAGCAGAGCCAGCTTGCGCGCGCGGCGGCGGGGCACCGGCCAGCGGTCTTCAAGGCGATCCGGGGCGGGGGCACGCATACAAAGTCGCAGCTCACAAACCAGCTCGAGTACCTCACCACCAAGTCCACCCATATCGTGGACAGTAGCGGGTTCCTCGATGGAAAAGCGAAGCTCGAGGCGCGTGACATCAAGGATCTGACCGAGCGCTTTGCCAAGCGGTGGGATGCAGGCTTCAAACCCAAGCTGGGCCAGACCACCCACATGCTCATGTCCTTCCCCATCGGCACGCGGGGAGAGGATGTGCGCGACATCGCGACGGATGTGGCCGAGCGGTTCTTCCAGAGTGACGCGGGGCATTTCGACTACATCATCGCGGTGCATGAAGACCGCGATCACCCGCATGCGCATCTGGTGCTGAACCGCCGCTCGCAAGAAGGCGAGTTCTTTTTCCTCGGGCGCAACCATCGCTTCAACTATGAAGATTTCCGCCTCGCCATGGTCGAGGAGGCGGAGAAGTACGGCGTGCGGCTGGAAGCGACGCGCCGGGTGGATCGCGGGGTTGTGCATTACCCGGCCCCCACCCGCGAAGTTTATGCCGCAAAGGAAGAGGGTCGCGCACCCCGCGAGCGCGAACGTGTGGGGCAGGACCTGGCGCGGACGCTGGCGGAGATCGCCAATACCAGAACCGTCTACCATTCGCTTGCCGCGGAAGCCTCCCGGGAGGCCCGCGAGGATATTGCCGCGGCCCTCTTCCGCGCCGGCGAGGTGCTGGCGCGGGGCGGGCAGGTGGATCGAACAGGAGATGTGTATATGGCCGAGGATCAAAGTTTCGAGGATCTGAGAAGCCTCTATGCGGAGAAGCTCGCACGGGTGCAGGGCATGATCGCCGAGAAGCCCGATGCGGAACGTCCCGTGCTGGAAAAGCGCCTCATCGAGATCCAGGCGCAGATCCAGCACATGCAGCCTCTCGGTTTGCGATCATCCACGCTCTCCGAGGCTCCTTCGGAAGGCGGGGTCTATTCTGAGGCCAATATCGACGCCAGCCGGCTGGACCGTCTGGCCGGGCCGGACTTGCGGTCGCGCATAGACACCGCGCTGCGCGGAACCGGGATCAGCACATCTGAAGTGGTAGCCCGGATCGAGACCGGCGCCGCGAGTGCCGCGCTGGAACATCAATGGATCGCCGATGATCTCTCAAAGGTCGCCGAGGCTCGCGATCTGAACCTCGAACGCCGCGCCGATCTGGAGCAGGCGCGTGACATCCTAAATGACGTGCATGTCGAACTTGGCACGCTGTTGAAACGGGAAAACGTGCTGCGTCGGGATGGCGTTGTGGAAACGGAAGCGGTCAGCGAGCGGTTCCATTATCACGAGGGCGCGGTCCGGGCGATGGAAGGGACAATCCGTCAGGAGATGCGCGCTGACGGCCTGACAGCGCAGCAGATCGAGGACCGGGACTGGGAGGTTGTCTCAAGGGCGGAGCGCCGGATCGAGACCGAGCAGCGCGCGTATCTCGAGGCACATCCGGACCTACTGACACGGCCGGGCGATGTGATCGACCGGTCCGAGCCCTACAGGGAGGCCATCACCGATGCTTCCCGCGCCAGCGAGATCGCCCGCGATGTCGACCGGATCATGGAGGCACGCGACCTCCGCACGCCCATTGCGGATGCTGTCACGGATGACTTACGAGCGCGCTATCCGGACATGCCCTCCCACCTCGCCCGTGGGCTCGGCGCGACCTATGCCGCCGTTGTGGAGATCCGGGACACGGAGGCCATCAATCAGGTTCGCCGCGACAACGAGTTGCGCGAGGGGCTTGGGGTTGGCACGCGTGACGAACGTCTAGCCACCCGCGATGAAACGGCGCCGCAGACTGACCGTACCGACCTTCTCGCAGACGAAATCGCGCGTGTCCTGGACCATGAGCGGGCGGGGGAGTTGTCCGCGCCCTTCGAGACCGAGGCGGAGCGGGACGCTTTCCGAACCGAGATCGCGCGGGTGCTGGATGACCGTCAATTGGGCCGGCTCACATCCGGGGATGCCGATGCGCTGGACAAGGTTCTCGAGGACCGCCTCGACCGGCTCTATGTCGCCAAGGTCTACCTGCAATCCGATGCAGCGACGGCCAATACGGAGGCCTTGCGCCAGGTGGTCGATGAACTCGCCGACGCGGAATACGAAAAACACCGCGCGACAGACGTGGATGGCGAGACCGAGCGGGGACAAATCCATTGAGCGCCGCCATGGGAAAGGCGCGGATCGCGACCGGCGTTTTGCTGGTAACGCTGGTGACCGCCGCCATAGGCTACACCATCGCCTCGGCGGTGCTGAGCTACCAGGACCTCGGCTTCGGGGCCGAGATCGATTTCGCCTATATCGCGCAGAACTATCTCGCGATACTCGATCGCCGCCCCGAGGATGCCCAGCTCATCCATCTGATCATCGGCAGCTTTGCCGCCGCCGGCATGATGCTGAGCCTCGCTCTCTCGGGATCGGCCCTGACACGGTTTGGCCAGACCCATTGGCAGAGCGCGCGCGAGATGAAGGCCAATGGCTTCTTCGGGGCGCCCGGCACGGGATTTATCCTCGGCAAACTCGGCCCCCCAAAATCCCGCGCAAAATACATCTGCTCGAAGGTCTTCCCACACGCGCTGATCGTGGCGCCCACGGGTCGCGGCAAGACCACGGGCTTCGTCATTCCGAACCTGCTGACCTGGCAGGGCTCCGCAGTCACCCTCGATGTGAAGGGCGAGTGTTTCGAGGCCACGGCGCGCCACCGCGCCGCCCAGGGCGACAAGGTCTATCGCTTTGCCCCCACCGATTGGGAGGGCAAGCGCACGCATCGCTACAACCCGCTCCTGCGTATCTTTGAGCTGAAAGATCCCGCGCGCCAGCAGATGGAACTGCAGCTTCTGGCGACGCTCTTCCTGCAGAGCGACAATGACCGGGTGCAGGGCCTCCTCAAGGGCGGGATCGATCTCTTTGTGGCAGCAGGCTTGCTGGCCTTCCAGCGCAAGCGTCCCACCTTGGGCGAAATCTACCGCATCGCCGCCTCGGGCGGGAACAAGCAGAAGGAGTATTTTGCGCGGGGTCACGAGGTCGACAACCGGGCGGCCAAGCTGATCTTCACGCGGTTGGCCTCGACCAACAACGACACGCTGACCTCCTACGTTTCGCTCCTGATGACCTCGGGGCTCGATCAATGGCAGAACCCGGCGATTGATGAGGCGACGGCGGTGTCGGACTTTGATTTCCGGACGATCCGCAAGAAGCCCTTTTCGGTCTATCTGGTGGTCCAGCCTCTCATGGTGAAGCCGCTCGCGCCGCTGATCCGGCTGTTCTTCTCCGATCTCCTCTCGGCCATGCAGGAAAAGGATCCCGGGCCGGATGAGCCTTGGCCGGTGATGATCATGCTCGATGAGTTCAACCGCCTGGGCAAGATGCCCATCGTGGTCGAGAGCATCGAGACCTTGCGGACCTACCGCGGTCATCTGGCCGTGGTCACCCAGACAATCCCCGCCCTCGATGAAATCTATGGTGAGAACACGCGCCGCGCGCTGCAGGGGAACGCGGGTGTAAAGCTCTACCTGACGCCTTCGGATGAGAAAACCGTCGAAGAGTTGAGCAAGGCGGTCGGCAAGACCACGAAAACCGTGGTCACGCGCTCCCAGTCCATCGGCAAGAACCCCTTTGAAGGGCGCAGCCAATCCACACGGACCGAAGAGAGCTCCTTGCTCCCCGAAGATGAGGCCCGCCGCCTGCCGCTCGACGAGATCGTCATGGTGATCGATGCGCAAATGCCGGTCCGTGCAAAGCGGATCCAATATTTTGACGACCGGCTGTTCAAGGCGATCCACGCGGCGCAGACGGGTGAGTTGCCGTTTCCGGATCAGGGGGGAGGGGGGCCGCAGGGGAACCTGCCGCTGAGTATGCGCGCCATGCCGATGACACCGCCGTCGAGCGGGCCCCGTGGTTCTGAAGCTGATGTGGAGCGGACACGCGAGGCTGCTGGTGGCCAATCTTCAGGGCAAACCGATGTCGCCACAAAGAAGACCGCGCCCGTCGTTCAAGCCGTTATCGCCGAGGAACAACGACAGATGGAAATGGATTTGGGGGGCCAGGTTGCGGATGCCGAGACAGTGGGCGTGGATGATGAGGCGCAGATGCGCTCTGCCGTTGATGGCTTGGACGATATGGAAGCGATGCTGCGAGAGGACGGCGGTGAAAAGCTGTTTACCCGATAGGGTGGCTAGGATCGTATTTCGATCGAGCGGGCGGGAAGAGGTCTTTCGCTGCACAAGTCTTAAGTGTCTGCTTTGATGGTCGAAATAGGAGTTCATGGTCGCCAAGTCCAAGAGGATCGGTAGATTGTTCGCCCATTCCAGTCCGCGCTGGTCCACATGTTGCGCCTCGGGTTTCCGCCGAATTTCGATTTTTCGTTCAATTTCTTGTAGACGGCTGGAGTCAACCGCGTTGCGAAATCGCTCGAAAGAGAGTTCATTCGTGCAGCATTGTTGGCGGCGCTTCCGACCCATACGAGGTCATTATTGTTGCGAATACCACTCCTCACAACGAGCATCTCTGACGTATCGATTCCAACGGTATGGCGAAGAGAAAATTTGGTCGATGTGTATTGGTCTTTCAGTGCTGGATTGATAGCCTTCTTAACCAAATAGTTGATCTGAAGACCTGTTTTGGCAGCGTCAGAGTTCTTGCTGTCTCCGATAAATACGCCCATCACTCGGTCACCATCGAAGGATCTAACATCTCCCCCGTTTAGCCGGATCACCCTTGTGGCGCAGAGCAAAAACGCTTTGTAAACCTCGGCCGCGAACTTGGCGTCGTATCGATCTACAATCTGCGTTGACCCATCAATGTCTGCGTAGAGTATCGTCGCGGATATTGAACGCCCAACATTTGACAGGCCCAGGTCTTCTGACTTTGGAACAACTTGTCCTTTGGTCTCAGTCCAGGCTGATTTGAAGATGCCCCGAACGTCATCGTGTATCTTGTTCTCGAATTCACTCACTTTTGCTGGAGTTCCTTCGAAGATCTCGATCTGCCAGCCAAGACATGAACGCCAACGCGGCAAGGGAGAGATAGATTATTAAGACAACCCACCACTTCTGCTCGGGGTTCGAGTTGAAATTCCAAAGAAGCGGCAGTTGGTTCTGTGTCCCATCGACTGAAAATGAAAGGCTAAAGACGGTTTGGACTGTTTGAGCAATCATAGCTGCGCCCGAAAGCCAAAACATGTTGCGATAAATCAGGTCTGGATTCATCCGGATAGCAACGAGGGTGCTCAAGGCACCGGCACCGAGGGCCGACAAAATCGCAAACCAAAGTGGAGAGCCCCAAGCCCAAGCCAAATGCCACAAAGGAGTCCAACTACTGCGCCGAACACTATCGAAGTCCATGTCCAGGCGTTTCCCGGCGATCTACTACTGGTGCCAAGTAATCTTATGTTTTTTCGATTCATGGAATCTACCATGCTCGACAGTCGCGTAGAAAACTCGGTGTGCGTGGACATTAGAGTTCTAAAGTCGTGTGCCGAGATAACCCGTGCTTCCAATTTCTCGGACTCGACACAGACATCTGCGGAGCGAGCAGCACCTGGTTTCATTGCCGCCATTTCGCCAATGGTCTGAGGTGCCTCTCTGGTATCAATGAAGGTTGAGTTGATGGATACTCTGACGGATCCGAACAAAATGAAGTAAACATCATCAGCATCCTCGCCGTGGGTCATTAAAACCTGACCCTTGTCGAACTTAACCAGCCTCGACATGCCAATAATTTTAGCCGCGAGGTCGTCTTCATTGGCAACGAGTTCGCTTCGACAAATGATCTGTCGGTGCTTGTCTAACACTTCTGTCGACAATTGATCATTTTCCACCGGTGGCGGTGGATCGCTTATTTTCTTCTTTCCAAACAAGTCTCTATTTCTTCCAAGTTAAGTATTTTGAGACGGTAGCTGCTCTTATTTCGCATGGCCTTCCCATCCATTTCGAGAGGATCAAAGCCGTAGAATCTAAGGTAATAGAACAGCATTGCCTTGCGCACTGGGAGCTCGAGAACGCCGTCAACCATGCCGTACTCGATCTCAATCTGTTCTCTTTGCCTTGCGGTAAGGGTTGGATCTGCCTGAAGTTTTAGCGCTGCTATTTGTTGCCAAAGTGCGTCTGGGCGCGGATCCGGGCATTCCTCTTGCAATACGCTTGCGGCTTCAATTCTTGAAAGCACAAAGTCTGAGAACCGGCCCTTCTCCACATCATAGGCACGCATGTGCCATCGGTGTCCGTCGCTAGCAATGGCATGAGGGCAAAGCGTTCGTATGGTTTCTGAGTCTGAGCTGAGCGAAACATATCGAACCTCCAAACATGCTTCTGCATCAATTGCATCGAGTACTGATCGAAGAATTTTCGGATCAACCTTGCGAGACGCGATGGCAACAGCGTCAAACTCCGGCAAGTGAGTTGGCCAAATTTCCTCTTTAGTGCGATAGCCTTGATGAAACATCTCCAGATGAAGAAAGAAACCGGAAGACTCCCCGCTGGAGAACTTTGGCTTGAACTTTGAACCCACGACGTAAGATCGGCGTCGCGGGTCGTAGCTCATGTTGCGGGGTGCGATATCAAGATATGTGGTTAGGTCGTTTGTCGCTTGTTGAGGCGATATCTCGAACTGATTTTGCAAGGCCTTGCGACCGATCGAACCTGTCCATTGCAACTGAAAATCGATAAACTCAAAACGTCGCCGTACACTTGGTTTGATGTCCATAGCTTGTCCCCCCCCCTGATGTCTCCCAATTTCTACCATATTGACATTTTCTTGGAAACTCCTATTTTGTATGACCACAGAAAAAACTTTGCGACTCGCTGCCATGCTGAGCCGCTATGTTAGGAGATGAAGATCATGCCTTGGAAGCACTCGGTCGCACGTGATCGTATTCAGAAGCTCTTGGATGAAGTGCCCGAAGTGGATGTCCAGCGCTTCGACCAATATTGGTCGCGATATCAAATCGATAAGGCGCTGCAGACAGCGATGAAGCAGCCCACTACGCCACCGCTTTTCAGCCTACCAAGGGACAAGGCAGTCGTAGTCGATACTGTTCAGATCTATATCTCGATCGTAGGGTACCATGAGATGCGTTTGGACGATGGTCGTGAAACCGAGGGATCTCACGCGCGGGCGCTTAAGGGGCTGCATCTATACTACGGCGCGGCGGATCGCGTGATCGAAGAAACCAGTGCACAAAGGGTCGACTTTCACAGCGGGCGGATGCATGCAGTTTTTCTTGAGACCGGGGGCGGCGGAGTATCGCGAGAAACTATAGGTCAAGCCCTTGCCTTTGTTGAAGATTTCAAGCGCGTAGTCCAATTGGCCAATGATCGGTTGGCCAATGGGGAGTTTGGAACTGAGTTCCGGATCGGTGTTGATGTTGGGACATGCGTTGCGATCAACAACGGGACCGGGTCTGAACAAGAACCGATGTTTCTCGGTTCAGCGGCCAACCATGCAGCAAAGCTTGCAGAAGGTGATACGGCCGGTGTGTACGTTTCAGACCGAGTTAGAGCCGTGCTTGGATATCAAGAAGTTGGCGTGCTCGAAGAGTTTTTGGGGCTGAACGCAAGCCAAATCAGCACGAATTCAGCCTACACTTCTGACGATGGCAGCTTGATGTTTGGCGTAATGAACAGGCAAGCCTTTTCGGAACGAGTTGTAGACACTTGGTCGGGCGATGTTCGAAAGGGGATTGTGGACGACTTAACTTCCTCCGATTTTAGGTTTTCCTTCAAGCAGCCTCCTTTGAGCGAGATTGACTACTCGCAACTCTATCCGAGCAAATCAATCCGGATGCCTCTGGTCTCATTGTTCGCCGACATATCGGGCTACACCAATTTCATCGACGAGGCGGTGTCCGAAGGAAACATTCAGGATGCCGTGCGCGCGCTCTTTGTCATACGCCAAGAGTTTCAAAACGTGGCAGAAGCCGACTTTGGCGGTCGCAAAGTTCGGTTCATCGGTGACAGTATCCATGCTTTGGTTGCAGAAGGCAGCGGCACATCAACTGACGAAGCTAAGAGTGTCGCCACAGCCACACAGTGCGCAGCGGGATTTCATGCTTCCTTCGACCTTTGCAAATCGATGCTTGAGGAGATCGAAAGCCTAGAGCTTGCCGTAGGTCTAGAGCTCGGCCCGACTCCGATTTCGAGGATTGGTATTCGAGGCGAACGATCCGTACGAGTGGCGTCATCAAAGGCCACATCTACGTCGGAGAAAATGCAGCGAGAGTGCAACGAGGGCGGTGTAAAGATCGGACCAGACGCACTTCGTGTTGCTCCCAAGGGCCTTATTGATGTCCTCAGTGATCAGGGGTACGCGAGAGAAGTCGACTACGACGATGTCTCAGCTAGCATTCTTGCGACGCCGACTGAATTGGCTCAACCGTTGTACGCTCGAGCCCACGTCCCCTCGGAACCAAGCCAACCGCGCGCGCATCTCGCAAAGAAATGAACTCTCTTAGGCTACTGCTGAAACACACCCCTTTATGGGTCAGAGTAGAAACAGATAGACCAGCAACGGCGCAGGTAACTTGCGAACCCCAAAAGGCGAGCGGATCGATCGCGGGACACTACCTTCTGAAGCTCGCTCTATTGCACGGAGGAGGCGTTAGCGTGGCGGAGGACGTAGCGGCCAATCATTTCCCCGCTTCCTGTCCTGAGAGACACATCAATCCCGATGCCACCTTTTGTATCTCCTATGGATCAACTGAACCGCTAATCGAAGCGCATGCGGCGATAGCCTGGTGGGAATACCTACGCATGTTCCTCCTTCATCAGGAGTATGCGCGGAAGTATGGAGTGTGGCCTCTTGAAGGAGGTCTTTCTCACGGGGACGCGGCGCGGATTCAGGAAAAAATGGAAGAGCTGGCTGCTCCATTGGGTTGGAAAGAAGAGATCCTAGTCGGCATGTTCCGCGGGAAGGGCTGGTTGGCCAACTCCTTACCCAAGGCATCTCACCGCTTGGATCGATTGCTCAATTCTAGAACTCCTTGCCCGAGGGGTTGCACGCGTCAGGCCGACAGCAATCGTTCGATTGTTTGCCGTCCAGTAGACACCGACCGAGAGATGACAGGTGGGAAACCGATCCTAAGGGCAGAGTGTCCAAACAGATCTGCACTAGAGCGCATTGCTTTACTGGAGCACAGGCGTCGCAAGGCGCAGCACGACTTTATCCAGGATATTTGTAAGGATGCGCCCAAGTGTTGTGGGACGATGAAATACTGCCCTCTGGCCAAATCGAGTTCGTGACCGGTACCCGTCATCGCCGCCCCAACCTAGCCAACCGGGCCAGTTGCGCCAGCATTCGAGACCCGGCCCCCGATGATCCTGTGCCGCTTGCTTGCCCCGTCTGTCCCATGCCTTGCCGCACCGGCATCTGCTGCACGCCGAAGAACTGCCGCGCCTTGAGAGCTGCGTATTCCGCGCCACTTGCCCCGCCGATCAAGTAGCGATTGTAGGCCTGCTGCCCGCCGCAAACTGCATGATGCTGCCCAATCTGGCGCAGACCCAATTGCGCAGGAAGGTCTGGCACAAATCCAGGCACTCTATCGCATCGAAAAAGACCTGCGCGGCCTGCCTGCCGATCAACGGCTTGCTGCACGACAGGACCGCTCAAAACCCAATATCGATGCATTCGAGCTTTGGCTCGCACAAAGCCGTGCACGCGTCTCAGCCAAATCGCCCACAGGAGAGGCCCTGAAATACATCGCCAAATACTGGGACGGGCTAATCCTGTTCCTCGACGACGGTCGCATCGAACTGGATTCCAACCCCGTCGAGCGCACAATCCGTCCCATCGCCCTCAACCGCAAAAACGCGCTCTTCGCAGGTCACGATGCCGGGGCACAAAACTGGGCAGTTATCGCGTCTCTGATCGAAACCTGCAAACTCAATGGGATCGAACCGCATGGCTATCTGGCTGGTGCCATGACAGCCATCGCCGCGGGGCACAAACAGACCGACATCGACCAGCTGCTGCCCTGGAACTACGTCAGATCCGTGTGATCGGCGCACCGCTCTGATGTCTTTTTTCAAGGGGAGAGCCACACGATTGGTTACGCCCGGGCGTTCGTCGTGGTCTGGACGCCCAAGGGTGGGCACGAGGTCTGAAGACGTCGGTGAACAAGCTCTGATGCGCGGGCTGGATACCGCATGACCGATTGTGCGTCTCGGGGCTATTCCTGTCTTACAACGGGCGTCAGCACGAAGCTGGCCACAAAGCGAGTGTCGGATATTCCCCTGCCGTCGACCTCGCGCCCGCCATTGGGCGCGTCGGGGGAGCGAGTTCAGCGCGCAGGCATGGTACGGCGGGCGATGTCCCACATGAATGCGGCCATCTCTCGCGCAATCGCCGTGGTGACGACGGTCGGCTTCTTGCCGCGCCGGATGAGCTGGCGATATCGGGCGGTCAGGCGAGATTGCGCCTTCCAGGCAATGTCTTGGACCTCCGGCGACTGCTCTCTGAGGATGTAGAGCTTCCGCTCTCCCGGTCGTGCCTGCAGGCGGTAAGTCCAGGCCCCCTCGATCAGCTTGTGTCGCACGCGGGCGTTGCCCGCACGGGTGATGCCACCGCGCCTGGTCGTTTTGCCGGTCGAGTATTCGCTCGGCACCAGCCCGAGATAGGCCATCAGTTTCACAGGTGTCTCGAACCGCCGCACATCGCCGATCTCGGCCATGAAGGTGACGGCGCTGATCAGCGCCACGCCCCGCAGCGCTTGAAGCGCGTTCACTGCTGGCGCGAGCGTCCAGTCCGGCACAAGGACCTCGATGTGCCCGGTCAGCCGCTCCAGCCGCTCCGAGGCATTTCTTTCCGCCTGCAACATCTCCTGCAGCGCGATCTGGTGCGCCGGGTGATCGAACGTCAGGGTCTGCAGCCAGCGCCGATAACGCATCGTCCACGGCTTGGAGCGTTGATAGACCCGCCCATGACGCAGAAGGAAGGCCGAGACGAGCTGACGCTTGTGGCGTTGATCCTCTGCGGCACTTTCCCGGGCCCGGACCAGATCGCGCATCGCCTCGTGCGTCTCGTCGGGGACCCAGACTGGGGTCAATTCTCCGGCACGTAGAAGGCGTGCAAGACGCAGGGCGTCAAGTCGATCGGTCTTGACCCGCTCTCCGGCCCTGACCGGAATCAGGGATGGCGCGACCACGCAGCATTCGCAGCCGGCCGCACGTATCTGCCGGTAGAGGCCGTAGCCCGTCGGTCCGGCCTCGTAGCAGGTCGAGATGTCTCCTCGCCCGGCAAGCTTCTTCAGCAACTTGCTGATGCTGGCGGGTGTGTTCTCGAACGTGCCAAGGCTGAGAACCTCGTCCCCACGCTCTCCACCCGCGATCGCGACCGCAAGTTTGTCCTTGGACACATCAATTCCGACGTAGATCGTTCCTTGGGTGTTCCGCATGTCTTCCTCCATCGCAAACCGACGGCACCCGCCGCCCCGCGACCAGCATACAGGCGGATCAGGCAGGGCCGGGTCGGGCCGGTGGAAAAGACATGCGGTCTTACAAAGGAGCGGCACAATCCCGCGACAGGTCCAGTAGGTCACCTGGCTGATGCCTGCCTTACGGCAGATCTCAGACACCGGCGTGCCTTCTTCGCCCTGCTTGATGATGAACGCTTTCTGCGCGTCCGAAAACTTCGATGCCTTCATGTGATTCCGCTCCTCTCCCAGCCGGGAAATCGTAGCGGAAAACTCCAGCTTCAGGCGGTCCAGTTTGCAGGGATCAGATCACCATCGATGCCCAATTTGGCGGCCTTTGATTTACTTATCCGGTGACAGGTGTTTTCGCCTCGAAGAAATCCACGGACGGACGATCATGAAGAAGAAAAACACTGCAATTAGTCCAAGAAAGAAAAGACTATCCGGTCTAGTGAAGAAAATGGAGGGGCTCCCGTCAGTAATGGCAAGGCTACGCCTCATGTATACCTCGAGGTCTGGCCCGAGAATAAAACCCAGCAGAAAGGAGACCATTGGATACCCACCGCGCTGCATGAAATAGGCACCAACCCCGATGGCAAGCGCGGCTCCCATCTGAAACACAGAAAAAGTTGATACATATGCACCTACCATGGCAACAACTGCAATGCTCGAAAAAAGCACCGCCTTGTTGATTGAAACAAGCCGCATGTACCAGGGACCCAAGAACAGAAGAGTGATCGGGATCAGTAGTGCCGCGATGAGCAAAGCTGCCATCATTGGTGTTATTACTGCGAATTGCTCAGTCATCATCTGTGGACCCGGTTGCAGGCCGTTAATGATAAGGACGCCGAGTATCACCGCGGATGTAGTATCTCCCGGTATGCCAAAAGTTAACATCGGAACGAGAGAACCACCGCACATCGCGTTGTTAGCGCTTTCGGAGGCAGAAATTCCTTCTACGGAACCATTGTTGTATTCCTCAGGACGCGAGGAACTGCGTTTCGCCTCTGCATATGAAACAAACGCTGCACTGCTTCCCCCTGCTCCCGGCAGGACGCCAACGAAGTAGCCAATCATCGCGAACTTTATGTAGCGGTAGGTGCCGATGAAGCTGTAGTCGGAACCGCGTGGCAGGAAGTCACGCCAACTCCACTTCACTGACTCGGTTGGGTTGTAATTCAAAGTATTCTTATTCCGAGAGCTTGCCGTAACCTGAACCAATAACTCGCTAATTGCAAAAGCCCCGATGATGACAGCCATCAAATCGATACCCTCAACTAAAGAGGGCAGTCCGAAGGTTTGACGTGCCTTGGAACTTGCCACATCAATTCCAATCGTGGCGACCATGAGGCCAAGCAGCGTAGCGACGATGCCCTTCGCAATGGACTGATCGTTCGAAATAATGATTACGAAAAAGGCGAATAGGATCAGAGAGAACTTCCCGGGAGTTTGTACATACAATGCCGCTTGAGCTATTATAGGTGCTAGTGTCATTAGTAGTACGGCACCAACCACGCCCCCCATCATCGACGCTAGGCCCGCACTGCGCAACGCGCGAGCACCCTCCCCCCGACGCATTAATATGTTGCCTTCATATGCAGTCATAACAGCGCAAGGTGCGCCAGGAATGTTTACTGTTATAGCGGTGATGCTGCCGCCATACTGAGCTCCCATGAAAATAGCGGCGCACATGACAAGCGACGGGGTAATGTCCATCGAATAGGTAATCGGCAAGATCAATGCTATCGCCAATGTGCCTGTCAACCCAGGGATCGCCGCAAAGAGAGTCCCGATCAGGAAGCCGGCTACCAAATACCCGAACACCGCCGGTTCCGCGATTGTTTCGAAGCCCCCAAGAACGTGCAGCAACTGTTCCATCATGTCAGCAATTCCATTTTTGGGAGTTGAATGCCGAAAAGAACGGCAAAGAACAAATATGCGAATAGACTTATTGCCGCGGCCACTACGATATTCAGTGCAATCCCGAGAAAGCCTTTCGACCATCCGAACCGGAAAGTAGACAGCAGTCCCAGTGAGAAAAAGAAGGTGGCCACTGCAAACCCAAGCTTTCGAAACAACAATACATACAAGAGGGAAATCAATATAACGGCGGCCAGCGAAACATATGCGCTGCTACCACTGGGACGAACGGAAGGCTCCAGATCATGCATCTCTTCTAAGGATCTAGGGGCGGACTCTATGTCGTGTCTGACCTTGTGCCGCCTAATTTGCCCCACAATAACCGCCAATAGTGAGAGGTACATTGCAACACTAAGAACGATTGGCATGAAGCCCGCACTAGGTAGCCCGTAACGAAAAAAGGAACCGTTCTGCAAAGCCTCAACAAGATAGGCTGTAGTAGAGATGAAAATAATTATTGGCAGGATCCAGTCACCAGACCGGAAATACGAGAGCTTTTCAGGCATTAAAGTTCCCTCATCGCGAAGTTGAGTAATTCGGGCAACGGTGTTACCGTCGCCCGCCTCCAATTTATAAAAACTGGGGTGAGTTTCAGGCATTGAGGAATGCCGCTATTCGAGGATACCACGTTCCGTCAGGTCTTCGAGAATTTCGAAAACCTTAGCCTGAAAGTTAGTAGCGAATTCCGTAACCTCATCACTCCCCATCCAGGTGGCCGTCACACCGACCTTTTCCGCCCAATCCTGAAACTCGTCGCTGTCCCAAGCGGTCTTGATCGCCTCTTCCAGAATCCGTTTCGCCTCATCAGGCGTTCCGGCCGGAGTAGCAAACAACAAGAAACTCCCCGTCTGAAGGTTAAGCCCTACCTCTTCGCTTGTAGGTACATCAGGAAACCCCGGATTTTCGGTCGCGCTGAACTCGACAAGTCCACGCGCGTCCCCGGATGCCAGCAAGGGTGCAAAATCCCCAAGACTGGTGACCGCCGCGTCGACCTCGCCGGATAGGACGCCTTCTTTCTGACCTGCGCTACCGTCGGGAAATGAAACCACGCGAAATCTAGTATTGGTCATTTCCTGAAGCTGCAAAAGTGTCAGATGCGTCATGGACCCTAGGCCCATAATGCCGACGTTGATTTCTCCTTCCGCTTCCTTTGCCGCTGCAACAAGTTCGTCGAAGGAAGTATAATCTGTATCGCTACCAACGATCATCGCATTAGGTTCGGTGGTGACCAAAGCTATCATATCAAGCTTGTCGAGACTGTAGCCGGGTAGAATTTTTTCCCATGGCACAGTCACGATGCTATCGTAGGTTAAAGCACCAATGGTGTAACCGTCAGCAGACGAGTTCATGAGTCGATTTATTCCGATAGAGGTGACGCCCCCATCCAGATTCTCGACAAAGATGGATTCTGGTAAATCACGTTCAGCGATGCTCATGATTTTCCGAACAACACCGTCGGCACCGCCCCCCGCTCCCCAGGGGACAATAGCTTGAATGGCGCGTTCTGGGTATTCTGCAACAGCTCCAGTGGCAGTTGCTAAAGTAAAAGCACTCACCATGAATGCCGCACTCAGCTTCAGCTTCGATCTCATCAGTCTTCCTCCCTTTTGGCTAGCAAAATACTAGCTCTCTCTCTTCGACCCTTTCCGTGGCAAGCAGCTGCGTAGACTTCACCGAATTGCGTTGAAACCTTTCGTCAACCGATCACAAAGCGTTCCACAGGGACAAAAGAACCTCGTGTGCCATTGAATCATTTGCCAATCTTAGTTGCTTTCCCGACCCTCTTGTTTGGGTTAGCCGCTCCCTCGGCGTGTCTTTCCAGAAGCTTCAGGTAGAGTAAGATTGCCGCATTTATATCGCCCCATTCTCCCGTAGCTTTGCAATTCTAGTGGGATCATACTCGAGCATCTCGGATAAGATTTCATTAGTGTGCTCGCCCAACATAGGAGGTGGCAGACGAACATCGAGTTCGTGACCCTCCATCCGAATGGGGGTACGCATTATCTTGGCCTTCACATCTGGTGCGGCGCTATGTTCGACCTCTTGAACGATGCCGCGTGCCTGAATGTGAGGATCGTCAAAAACTTGGGCAAGGGTGTTGATTGGCCCGCAAGGTATTCCAGCCGTTTGCAGATCGGCCAGCCACTTGGTCGAAGAACGCTTAGTAAACTCTGAGCGGATTTCGATTAGTATCGCTTTGCGATTGACAAGTCGTTGGGTGTTTGTTGCTGACCTTGAATTGTCCACCAGATCAGGTCGCTCGATAGCCTGACAAAGGCGCTCAAACTGATTGTCGTTTCCGACGGCAAGGTTGATGTGTCCATCAGCTGTCGCAAACGTTTCATACGGAACGATGTTCGGATGGGCATTGCCCAACCGTTGTGGCTCCGTACCCCCGATCAAGTAGTTTGAGGCCTGATTGTACAACCATCCGACCTGACAATCGAGCAGCGATATATCTATGTGCCGCCCGGAACCTGTTTGATCACGCTCCCTCAGAGCCGCTAAGATAGACACTGTCGCATACATTCCCGCCATGATGTCGGAAATCGGCACCCCCACCTTCATCGGCATCCCTTCAGTCTCGCCGGTGATGCTCATTAGCCCGCCCATACCCTGAACGACGAAGTCGTAGCCGGGCCGTGTGGCATAAGGTCCTGACTGCCCGAACCCTGTGATGGAGCAATAGACAAGATTTGGGTTGCGGGCGTGGACCGTATCCCAGTCCAGGCCGCGGCGCTTAAGATCACCTACCTTAAAATTCTCGATCAGAACGTCGCTCTTGTCGATGAGGTCATTAATGATCTCTAGACCTTCCTGAGAAGAAATGTCGATGGTCAGGGACCGCTTGTTGCGATTGGTCGACATGAAATAGGCGCTTTCGAGCGTGTCGTTACCGTCACGATCTTTTAGAAAGGGCGGGCCCCAGCCGCGAATATCATCACCCTTATCCGGTCTTTCGATTTTGATGACATCAGCTCCCAG
Source organism: Sulfitobacter sp. OXR-159 (assembly GCF_034377145.1). Taxonomy (NCBI): domain Bacteria; kingdom Pseudomonadati; phylum Pseudomonadota; class Alphaproteobacteria; order Rhodobacterales; family Roseobacteraceae; genus Sulfitobacter; species Sulfitobacter sp. OXR-159. The sequence goes on along the minus strand of NZ_CP139711.1, from coordinate 1,694 downwards.
ATCTCCCAATGTCTGGGCGCAGCTTGGCCCCGCAAGAATGCGCGATAGATCGAGGACGCGCAAACCTTCAAGTGGCGAATTCATCTAATCCCCACCTGTTCAGAAATGATCACACCAGGGTTCATGATCGACTTGGGATCAAGCGCTTGTTTTGCCGCCGAGAATGCTGCGCTAATCGGTGCAGGACGCTGTTCTTCGTACCATGGCATGTGCAGTCTACCGACAGCGTGGTGGTGGGTTATCGTTCCCCCGGCCTTCATCACGGCATCATAGGCTGCAATCTTGATCTCCATGCATTGCTCACCCATCCGTTCACGATCCGGCAGGCAATGGAAGGTGAAATACGGTGCGGGACCATTGGGGTAGACATGAGTAAAGCGACAGGTAACAGTGCCTGCCCGACCGGTCACACGCTTGATCGCTGCATTCACTGTTTCGATGACTGTGCTATGCAGCTCTTTGAAATCTTTCCAGCACACAGCCGTTTCAAAGGTCTCACGACATATACCGCGCGCGGTCATGTGCTCGCGATAGTATGGCCCTCGAATAAAGGCGTTACGCCATTGACCAGCTACGCTGTTGCGTCCCTGTTCTGTCTCATTAACTGGCGTGCCTCCGAACTCGCGACACAAATCAACGGTTAGATCCAGAATTTGATCGACGGGATAATGTGAGCTTTCATATCCAAGAACCAGAATGGGGCGGGTTCCATCAAATGATCCGGTCAGCTTAGCTTCAAGCGCATCGATCAGCCGGCAGTTATCTGGATAAAGTCCAGATTGCGAGATCGCACGTACCGCTTCAACTCCCTGATCATATTCAGCAAAAGTCACTGTCTTGGTCGCTTTGTGCTTGATCCGGGAAAGAACCCTAATCCAAGCTTCGGTGATAATGCCCACTGATCCTTCGGTACCCATCACGTATCGGTCGGGCGACGGACCCGCACCAGAAGCAGGCAAACGGCGGCTTTCGCTAATTCCACTTGGCGATACCATCCGAATATTTTCGACGTAGTCATCAATATAAGTGCCGTGTGTCGCGTAGTGCCCGGCAGCCCGCGTCGCAATCCAGCCACCAAGCGTCGAAAGCTCAAAGCTTTGAGGATAATGACGCAGTGTGGCATTGTGATCTTTCAATTGTGTTTCCAGGTCGGGCCCATACACCCCAGCCTGCACACGCGCCGAACGGGACACGGGGTCGAATTCCAAAACTTTATTTAAATACCACATGTCGATGGTCACTACACCGGCATAGTTTCCCTCGATTTCAGGATTCACTCCGCCGACTACACTCGACCCGCCGCCAAATGGAATAACCGCAGCACCAATGTCACCAGCCCAGTCTATGATTGCGCGGACGTCATCTTCGGTGCGCGGATAAGCAACCACGTCGGGGGCGTTTCTAAAATCACCACGGAACATCTTAGCGCTGTCCAGGAATGATCGGCCATAGCTATGCAAGGCGCGTTCGTACCGATCAGTGCGACAGATAGTCTTAATTGCCTCCGGGAAAACATTTATTCTGCTTTCAGGCATGTCGATGCTGTCGAGGGTTGGTGCAGCCATTACATCGAAAGAGTCGACGCCAAAGGTACGATGCCAAGTATCTAGAACCGGGGCCATCTCTTCGGCCGTTGCGCTCTGATCCTCAAATCCCCACGCATAAAATTTTCTACGTCTCTCGCTCACAACAAG